>NZ_DAIUCO010000003.1:0-56157 GCF_036846085.1 Noviherbaspirillum sp.
ATGGCGACACAGGCAAACCTTTGGAATTTCCTGCCGCCGCCGACCTTCACCGATATCGCCTTCTTCATCGCCGCGGCATTGACGATGATGCTCGGCAGTATTCCGCAGCAGGACGTGTTCCAGCGCGTCATGTCGGCGAAGAACGCGCCAACGGCGCGCACCGGCGCAATCGTCGGCGGCGCGAGCTATATCCTGTTCGCCTTCGTGCCGATGTTCATCGTCTCCTGCGCCGTCGTGGTCATGGGCGCGAGCGCGCTCGACCTGGCGAAAAACGATTACCAGCGGTTGCTGCCGACCTTCGTGATGACCAAGATGCCGCTCGTGATGCAGATTCTGTTCTTCGGCGCGCTGCTCTCCGCCATCAAGAGCACCTCGTCTGCAACCCTGCTGGCACCGTCCACGAGTTTCGTCGAAAACATTCTCAAGAACCTGCGTCCGGGCATGACGGACCGGCAGCAATTGTTCGCGATGCGTTGCTCGATCGTGGTCTTCGCCACGCTGGTGCTGACGTATGCCATCGTGATGAAAGGCACGCCGATCTACGAACTGGTGTCGACGGCTTACCAGGTAACGCTGGTCGGTGCCTTTGTGCCGCTGGTGATGGGTTTGTACTGGCAGCGTGCAACGACGCAGGGTGCGATCCTGTCCCTGTTCGCGGGCATCACGACCTGGGCCCTGTTTTTTCCGCAGGTTACCGGCCTGGGCGAGGCGTTTCCCGGCCAGCTTGCCGGCTTGATCGCCGCGTTCGCCGGCATGCTGGCCGGCTCGCTGCTGCCGCAGCTTGTTGGCAAATCGGCAGGAGAAGGGCAGGCCGCAGGCAGCCGATCCTTGCCACATGCCTAATACCCCGCCCGAAATCTTTCGGTCGTGCATCGGATGACGTGCTTCGCCGCGCTGAAACCCTTTATAATTCAGGGCTTTGGATGATTTTTGCGGAGGAAGTTTCATGCCAATTTATGCATATCGCTGCGAAGATTGCGGTTTCGCCAAGGATGTATTGCAGAAGGTGTCCGATGCGCCGTTGAGCGATTGCCCCTCGTGCGGCAAGCCGGCGTTCAAGAAGCAATTGACCGCCGCCGGCTTCCAGCTTAAGGGCTCTGGCTGGTACGTGACCGATTTCCGCGGCGGATCTGGCAAGGCTGCGCCTACCTCGGACAACAAGGAATCCGGCGCCGCGGCGACGCCTGCCGCCACCGAACCCGCGAGCGCGCCCGCCGCAGCTGCGCCAGCCGCCAGCAGCACATCCGGCGACAAGGCCGCTGCCGGTTGAGTTCGATTGCAGGCTGCCCGCACATCCGGTGAAGCGGCCTATTTTTAAGAGATCGCATCACCCGCGGTCTCGATGACAAAGAAGAAAATGCGTAAATACTTCATCACCGGCCTGTTGATCCTGGTTCCCCTTGCCATCACGCTATGGGTCCTGAACCTCGTGATCAGCACCATGGACCAGTCGCTTCTGCTGCTGCCGGAGCGCTGGCGGCCGCAAGCCGTGTTCGGATTCAATATTCCCGGCCTCGGCACGATACTCACACTGTTGATCGTATTCCTCACCGGCCTGCTGACCCGCAACTTCATCGGCAAGCAAGTCGTGCATGCCTGGGAAACGCTGTTGCGGCGCATCCCGATCGTCAGTTCCATTTATTCCAGTGTCAAACAGGTATCGGACACACTGTTCTCCTCGTCAGGCAACGCCTTCCGCAAGGCAGTGCTGGTGCAGTATCCGCGCGAAGGTTCCTGGACGATTGCCTTCCTGACCGGCGTGCCCGGCGGCGATGTCAGGAACCATTTGGTGGGTGACTACATCAGCGTCTATGTGCCAACGACACCGAACCCGACTTCCGGCTTCTTCCTGATGGTGCCGAAAGCCGATACTGTCGAACTCGACATGACAGTCGACGAAGCATTGAAATACATCGTCTCGATGGGCGTCGTCTCTCCTGAATACGTGGTTGCCGCGGGCAGCAACCTGAAGGCAATCCCGCCGCAGACCGGCACATAACATCGCGCAACGGTCTATTTGCATCAACTGATATCGGGCTTTCGCCCGGGTGAAACCGGCGTCGAGATCCCTTCCCAAAAACTACAATCGGAATTTGATTATGTCTATGCGAACTCATTATTGCGGCCTCACCACCGAGGCGCTACTCGGCCAAACCGTCAGCCTGTGCGGCTGGGTGCATCGCCGGCGTGATCACGGCGGCGTGATCTTCATCGATCTGCGCGACCGCGAGGGTCTGGTACAGGTGGTCTGCGATCCTGATCGCGCCGATGTGTTCAAGACTGCCGAAGCAGTCCGCAACGAATTCTGTCTGCGCATCACCGGCGTCGTGCGCAACCGTCCGGAAGGCACGACCAACGCCAACCTGAAATCGGGCAACATCGAAGTACTGTGCCAGCAGATCGAAGTGCTCAATCCTTCGGTGACGCCGCCGTTCCAGCTCGACGACGACAACCTGTCCGAAACCACCCGCCTGACGCACCGCGTACTCGACCTGCGCCGTCCGCAGATGCAGAACAACCTGCGCCTGCGCTACAAGGTGACGATGGAAGTGCGCAAGTTCCTCGACGCCAACGGCTTCATCGACATCGAAACGCCGATGCTGACCAAGTCCACGCCCGAAGGCGCACGCGATTACCTCGTGCCGTCGCGCGTCAACGCCGGCAATTTCTTTGCGCTGCCGCAGTCGCCGCAGCTGTTCAAGCAGCTGCTGATGGTGGCCAACTTCGACCGCTACTACCAGATCACCAAGTGCTTCCGCGATGAAGACCTGCGTGCTGATCGCCAGCCGGAATTTACCCAGATCGACTGCGAAACCTCGTTCATGAACGAACAGGAAATCCGCGACATGTTCGAAGGCATGATCCGCCTGGTGTTCAAGAACACGCTGAACATCGACCTGCCGAATCCATTCCCGGTCATGGACTACGCAACAGCAATGGGCCTGTACGGCTCCGACAAGCCGGACATGCGCGTGAAGATGCAATTCACCGACCTGACCGACGTGATGAAGGATGTCGACTTCAAGGTGTTCAGCGGCGCGGCAAACATGGAAGGCGGCCGGGTGGTCGGCCTGCTGGTGCCGGGCGGCGCGAAGGAAGGCAGCGGCATGCCGCGTTCGGAAATCGACGCCTACACGCAATTCGTCGCCATCTACGGCGCCAAGGGCCTTGCCTACATCAAGGTCAACGAGAAAGCCAAGGGACGCGACGGGCTGCAGTCGCCGATCGTCAAGAACCTGCATGACGCGGCACTGGCCAAGATCATCGAGCAGACCGGCGCGCAGGACGGCGACCTGATTTTCTTCGGCGCCGACAAGGCCAAGGTCGTCAACGATGCGATCGGCGCATTGCGGGTCAAGATCGGTCATAGCGACTTCGGCCGCAAGAACGGCTTGTTCGAAGATGCCTGGAGACCGCTGTGGGTGATCGACTTCCCGATGTTCGAGCATGACGAGGAAAACGATCGCTGGACGGCGGCCCACCATCCGTTCACCGCGCCGAAGGACGGCCACGAAGACCTGCTCGAGACCAATCCGGGCAAGGCGCTGGCCAAGGCCTACGACATGGTGCTGAACGGCTGGGAACTCGGTGGCGGCTCGGTGCGTATTCACCGCGCCGACGTGCAAAGCAAGGTCTTCCGCGCGCTCAAGATCGACGCCGAGGAAGCGCAGCTCAAGTTCGGCTTCCTGCTCGACGCGCTGCAATACGGCGCGCCACCGCATGGCGGCCTGGCGTTCGGCCTCGACCGTATCGTGACCATGATGACGGGCGCGGAATCGATTCGCGACGTGATCGCCTTCCCGAAAACCCAGCGCGCCCAGTGCCTGCTGACGCAGGCGCCGTCGGAAGTCGACGAAAAGCAGTTGCGCGAGCTGCATATCCGCCTGCGCAACGTTGAGCCAGCGGTAAAGGCGTAAGCTTTTCCGCGGCCATTGATGCCGCCGTTTCAGGGCATAATCAAGGCGCGGTTTACCGCGCCTTTTTTTGTGCATCGTCGCCCGGTCACCTGGACCTTGACGTGCCGGGCCAGCGCCATCTTTCAGAGTGGGGTGCATGAGTACTGTGTATAAAATTCCCGAATCGGTACTGGTGGTCATCCATGACGTCCGCCTGGATGTACTGCTGATCGAGCGTGCCGACAGACCGGGATTCTGGCAGTCGGTGACCGGGTCCAAGGATCTGCCGGACGAGTCGCTGCTCGAGACCGCAATCCGCGAGGTGTATGAAGAAACCGGCATCCGTATCGCCGGGCTGCCGGCACAGGCCGCTGACAGGGACGGGATGCAGGGGCCGGAATTGCCGCTTGAAAATCTGCGCGACTGGCAACTATCCAATGTCTACGAAATTTATCCGGTCTGGCGGCATCGCTATGCACCGGGCGTGACCCGGAACACGGAGCATGTTTTCAGCCTGCAGGTGCCCCGCGACATCCCTATCCGGCTGGCGCCGCGCGAGCATCTGCACCACGCCTGGTTGCCGTGGCGCGAAGCGGCGGATAAATGCTTCTCCCCATCGAACGCCGAAGCCATCCTGCAACTTCCTGAATATGTTCGCCGGAGCTGATCGGCCTTGGGCGGAACCAAGTCCATGCCAACGGCATCCATTCATGTGACATTCAACAACTTCACCTAAGCGAATGAAACTACGCATCGCGACCTACAACATCCACAAAGGCGTTTCTTCATTTGGCAGCCGGCCACGGGTACATGCCTTGAAACAGGCGTTGACTTCGATGGAGGCAGATGTACTTTTCCTGCAGGAAGTGCAGGGCCGGCACGACCGTTATGCAACCCGGCATGCCGGCAACTGGCCCGAACTATCGCAGCACCAGTTTCTTGCCGGGGAATCCCATCATTGCGCCTATGGCATGAACGCGGTGTATGACCACGGGCATCACGGCAATGCCCTGATCAGCTGCTATCCGATTGCGTCCGCGCGCAACCAGGATGTATCGGATCACGCGTACGAAGCGCGCGGCATCCTGCATTGCGTGGTGCAGTCGCCGGCCGCCGATCTGCATTGCTATGTCGTCCACCTTGGCTTGTTTGCCGGCAGCCGCAAGCGGCAGACGGAAGCGTTGATCGACGCCGTCGAAGGATCGTGCCCACCCGGCGCACCGGTCATCATCGCCGGCGATTTCAACGACTGGACCAACCAGCTCAGCGACACGCTCAGGAAGCGGCTCGGCGTCACCGAAGTCTTCGATACCAACCTGCCGTCACGCGGCTTCGGCACCTATCTTCGCCAGCTGAGCGGACGGGGCGTGAAAGTCAAGCCGGCCCGTACCTTCCCCGCCGCGCTGCCGTGGCTCAGGCTCGACCGCATCTATGTGCGCGGATTGAAGGTGGAATCCGCCCAGGTCTTGCACGGACCGTTGTGGGCGCGACTGTCGGATCACGCCCCCATCGTTGCAACGCTGGTCCTGGAGTAGTGCGGTTCGAGGCGAACAGCTAGAATCGATGCCCACCAGCTTCCTGCCTGGAACCCATCCGCCCCATGCGACCGGTCGCCTTTACCGCCAATAACCGTATCGCGCTGCTGCAAGGCGGCGCCGACTACTTTCCCGCGCTGATCGCATCCTTCGACGCGGCGCGATCCGAGATTTATCTCGAAACCTATATCTTCACGCCCGACCAGACGGGACTCGACATCATGGCTGCGCTCGCTCGTGCCGCCGACAGGGGCGTGGCAGTCAATGTCATCAGCGACTGGGTCGGCACCGGCCATGTCAACTGCGTGTTTCTGAAGCGGGAATTCGGCAAGACCAAGGTCCGCTACAAGGTCTTCAATTCCTGGTTCCATCGCGGCCTGACGCGCACCCATCGGAAAATCTGCGTCGTCGACAAGGAAGTCGCATTCCTCGGCGGCCTCAACATCAACTACGATTGGATCTCGGACGACGGCTTCAACGAACCCTTGCCGGCGCCCCGCTGGGATTTTGCGGTACGCATCGAAGGGCCGCTGGTGGCGTCGATTCACCATGAAGTCGAGTCGCAATGGCGGCTGCTCAACGGCTTGCATCTCCGCTTCAGGTGGAAGCGTTTCCGCGAAAAGCTGGTACGTGAACCGGCGGCGGATTCCGGTCCGGCACTAGCCGGGCTCGTGGTGCGCGACAATCTCCGCAATCGCCGCACGATACAGCGGGCCTACCTGAAGGCGCTGGGCAGTGCACGGAAAAGCGCGCTTCTCGCCAATCCCTATTTCGCGCCGGGACGGAAGCTGCGTGACGGGCTTGCCATGGCAGCGGCGCGGGGCGTCGATGTGACGCTGCTGATCGGCGTCGGGCAGTTCCGCATACAGGATGCTGTCGCGCATTCGTTCTATCCGAAGTTGCTGAAAAGCGGCGTCAAGGTCGTCGAGTACCACAAGACGCAGTTGCACGGCAAGGTGGCCGTGATCGACGACGAGTGGGCAACGGTCGGCTCAAGCAACTGGGACGGGCTCAGCCTGTTCGTGAACCAGGAGGCCAACGTGGTCGTCAGGGACCGCGAGTTCGCTCGTGCGCTGCGACTGCGGATCGAAGGCGCGGTGGCGGAAGGCAAGGTGGTGCGGCCGCAGGATTTTGCGAATATACCGTGGTATGAGCGCGCCCTGTACGGCGCCGCCTACTTGTTCTACAAGAGTGTGCTGCGCGTGATTACCTTCGGCCGCTATACCGAGTGAGCGGAGGCGGCGGATGAAGCTTTGCAGGGAGCGACAGCGATGAACCGGAGCATGCCATGATGGAAAACATTCGATTCAGGGAAGCCCGCGCCGGTGACGTGGCGGATATGACGGCATTCATCTTCATGCATGGTCCCAACCAGTGGAATCACCTGCCGGAGGAAGACGTCGGCGCGCATATTGCCGCCATTACCGATGGAAAGACCGGCGCGGTGCTGGCTGAAATAGAAGGGCGCCTTGCCGGCTTCGTCACCTTTACCGCCAGCCGTTCGATGACCCGATATCAGTCGCGGGAGAACATCGGGCACCGCCACGGCTATGTATGCGAGGCGGTCGTGCATCGCGACCACGCAGGCAAAGGCATCGGCGCGCAACTGCTGAAACGCGTGGTGGCGGCATTGGCAGCCAACGGCCACACCGAAATCTATATCGAGCGGCATGAAGAAAACCTGGCTTCCGCCGGCATGATGCGCAAGGCCGGATTCATCGAGATCGACACCTACAACGATCCGGTGCGCAGGACCTCCGGCTCGCGACGCACGACTGTCTGCCGGCTGATGATCAACGGCTGATGATCACCGGCTGAGGGGTTCCGCATGGCCGGGCAGGTCCGGCGGATGTCGATTGGACGCAAGGTGGTCATTGCACCGATAATCCGGTGTCGACCGTTCATCCAACAACACTCATGTCACGTCATTCCGCCATCGCTCTCGTCCTGCTGTCCGCGCTCGGATTCGGCACCATGGCCTTGTTCGCCAAGGTTGCCTATGCAGGCGGGGTAACGCCCACGGTATTGCTGGCCTTGCGCTTCACGCTGGCGGTGGCATTGCTGGCGCCGGTGGTATGGGCAAAACGCATGGCCCTGCCGCGCGGGCGCGTGCTGGCCGGCTTTGCATTGATGGGCTTGCTCTACACCGCGCAGTCGCAAAGCTATTTCACGGCGCTCCTGCATGCGAGCAGCGGACTGGTCGGGTTGCTGTTGTACGTCTATCCGGTGCTGGTGACCCTGCTCGCGCTTGCATTGGGCTGGGAAAAGCCGGAACGCCGCACGTTCATGCTCCTTGCCATTGCCGTTGCAGGCATCGCGATTACTCTGGGCGGAAACCTGCAGGGCAGCCCGCTCGGCATCGCGCTCGGTCTGCTGGCTGCCGCCGTGTACGCCGTCTATATCCTGATCGGCGGACGTGTCACCCGCGATATTCAACCTCTGGCCGGAACGCTGGTGGTGATGGCCACCGCCGCGGTGGCCAATGGCGCGCTTGCCGTGGCGGGCGGACAGTCGTTGCCGACCGGCGCATCCACGTGGCTTGCAATCGGCGCGATCTCATTGTTCTCGACGGTCATCGCGGTGGGAGCGCTGCTTGCGGGCATCCGGCATATCGGCCCGGCCCAGGCATCGATCATCTCCACGCTGGAACCGGTCATCACGCTCTGCCTCGGCGCGCTGCTACTGGGGGAAACCATCGGCACGGGGCAGGTGGTCGGCGGCGTGATGGTATTGGGCGCCGTCGTGATGCTGGCGCGCCGTCCGTGAGCTGTACGACTGAGCCCGTTGATGTGGCGGACAGCGCTGCGTGTCCTTGCCTGCACGCATAACGCATTTGCACATCGGAAAAGTTGCGGCGCGCGTAGAAATGGAACTTTCATTGTGCGGCTGCATCATCCATTGATGGCCGGGTGCCACCGGCTTCCCGAAGACCATCATCACCGCAAGGAGGAATCATGGATGTGCAAGAGCAGGACAATCCGGAGCTGCAGGCAGTTGCCGATCTGGTGAAGGACATCAAGTTCGCCATGCTGACTACCGAGGAGTCGGACGGCACGCTGCGCAGCCGGCCGATGTCCACGATGCAAATGGAGTCGAACGGCGACCTGTGGTTTTTCACCAGCCAGTCGTCGCCGAAAATTACCGAAGCCGAACAGCACCGGCAGGTGAATCTCGGTTATGCACGCATCGACAAGCAGGACTATGTGTCGATTTCCGGCATCGGTGAAGTCGTTCGCGACAAGGCCAAGATGGCGCAGTTGTGGACGCCGTGGATCAAGCCCTGGTTTCCCGACGGGCTGGATGATCCGGACCTCGTGTTGCTGAGGGTAAGGATCACCGAAGCCGAATATTGGGATGCGCCCGGCAGCACGGTGAAGCGCCTGTACGGTCTGGCGAAAGGCATTGTCACGGGCGACACCAGCAGTCTCGGCGACAACCGCAAAGTATTGAACTAGGCGAAGTACCGAACCAGAAAATGTAGTGAATACATAGCGGCGACTGCGGTCGCCGCTTGCTTTTTTAGTGCGTCATCCCGCAAATCCGACTCTTCCTTTTCCTGAAAAATCGCCCGCATTAAAAATGCGACAACGCCGAACTTCGTTGGGTCGGCATCATCGAAGCTGTTCAAGATGACAACAGCCGGGTCGTCTCAACCACCTTCAACGCGCTGTCGGCACCGGCATTCTTCCGAGGAGCATGACGATGGGATTCAATTTATTCAGTGCAAAAGGCGTTCCGCTGGAACAGCAGCGCTTCACATGGCGCGATATGGTCGGCAAGCCGATCAGCAAACTCGACGACGATGCGTTCACCAGGGCGCGCGTCATTCTCATGAACGGCATCGAACAGGAATCAATCCGCTTCCAGCATTTCGCAGCACGGGCTAACCGGGCGTTGCGCGTTCCGCTCGCACGCGTGCGCCGCACCGAGCAGCACCAGGCAACCATGGTGAACTGGCTGCTCGGCCCCGACCATTCACCGCTGGAAATCACGCTGGGCTATGAGCAGGTCGCCATCGAAGTCACGGCGGCAGTGGCGCAGCAGGAGCCGGATCCCTATCTTGCCCAGAACTATCGCTTCGGCATGCTGGAGGACTTCGACCACCTGTATCGCTATTCCGCCTTGCTGGATCGTGTCGAAGGCAAGGACGCCAACAATATTTTGCAAAGCTACACCGACATCATGCCCGGCCGGCCGACCGTCTTTGAACACAGGGCGCCGCAGGACGATGTGCGCGATCCGTACGACCGCAAGACGGCCGCGCCGATCACCAAGCTCAACGCGCTGACGATTGTCGCCGTCGAGTTCCAGGTGCATGAGTACTACATGAATATCGGTCCGCAATTCGCCGATCCGGTGGCGCGGCAGCTCTATGCCGAGATCGCTTCCATCGAGGAGCAGCACGTCACGCAGTATGAATCGATGCTCGATCCGGAGGAGGGCTGGCTGGAGCAATGGCTGCTGCATGAAGCGAGCGAGGTGTACAACTATTACAGTTGTATGCAGCAGGAAACCAACCCGCGTGTGAAGGCGATCTGGGAACGCTTCCTGGATTACGAGCTCGGCCAGTTTCATTATGTCGCCGACCTGTTCAAACAATACGAGAAGAGCGATCCGATGGAAGTGTTTCCCGGCGATCTCCCGGAGCCGATTTCATTTGCCAGCCAGCGTGACTTCGTACGCCGGACGCTGTTGCAGGAAGCGGACCTGCGCACCAACGGTACGCAGTTCGTGCCGATGGATAAGGAAAGCCAGGCATCGATCGACTACCGCTCGTACATCAATTCGGAAGGATCGCCGAGCGAGACGGTTGCCGCCGGCTATATCTGGACGCCGGGCACCGAACTCAATCGCAAGGTCGCCATCGCCGCATGAGCGATTGCCAGCCATGCCGTATCAACCTATTTCAACGGTCTGACGACCCGAAGGAACAGCAATGAAAGAAGAAACCCATATCGGAATGAATCGCACCGGCATCCAGATGTCGCCGTTCGACACCACTGCAATGACAACGCCGCCCACATCGGAAATCCCGGCGACGCCGGGCAGTGAATCGGCGCTGGCACAGATGCGCAGCCTCTACATTGCCGAGGCCGACACGCTCGGTTCCGTGCCGGTGCCGGGCACGGTAAAAGGCGTGCTCACCACCGGTGTTTCCATGTTGACCGGCAACAATCCGGAGATCCTGCTCGACAAACTGGGCGAACGCCTGGCGTTCGAACGTACCAGCACGCGACTGTACGATGCCTTGCTCACCAAGGTGGAAACCTTGCAGGAGGGCACGACCAGCATGACGCTGGGCGAGCTGCGCAAGATCCGCGATGAAGAGTTCCGGCATTTCACCATGGTTGCCGCCGCCATCGAATCGCTGGGCGGTGATCCGACCTCGCAGACGCCGTGTGCGGATTTGGTCGGTGTGGAATCGATGGGACTGATGCAGGTCATCACCGACCCGCGCACGACGCTGGCGCAATCGCTGCATGCCATCCTGGTGGCGGAAATGACCGACAACAATGGCTGGGAACTGTTGATCGTGCTTGCCGAGGATCAGGGACAGATGTCGATGATGGCGGATTTCAGCGTGGCGCTCGACAGGGAGCGTGCGCATTTGCAGATGGTGCAGACATGGTTCGAAGAGGCGACCATCGGCCAGGCGATTTCCAACGAGGCGGTCGACGAGGCGGAATCGCCGCCGTCCCAGCAATTGCATTGACGCCGCTTCAACGCTGCAGGGTCTCGATACCTGACCGGACCAGCGCCGGCATGTTTTCCTCGACGCGGCTGGCGGCGCGCTTCATCTCATACATGCGCCGGTCCGCGACGCCGAGAATTTCCTCCGGCGTCTCACCGTCTTTCGGAAAAACGGCGATGCCGATGCTGGCGCTCACGCGCGCCTCCCCGTGCTGCTGCAGCAGCGGAACGGAGACCGATTCCGCCATCCGGACCGCCAGTTTTTTTGCCTGGCCATAGCCGCGCACCTTGGGCATCAGTACAGCGAACTCGTCGCCGCCCAGGCGCACGATGACATCGGTTTCACGAACCGTTGCCGCAAAGCGGCGGGCCGCTTCCCGCAGCACATCGTCACCGGCGTCATGCCCGAAGCGGTCGTTGATCTGCTTGAAGCCGTCGAGATCGATGAACAGCACCGCGAGCGGGTGCTGATCCCGCTTCGCGCATGCGAACATATACGGCATCAGCTGGTCCAGGAAACGCCGGTTGGGCAGGCGTGTCAGCGGATCATGCTGGGCTTCGTGCGCCATGCGTTCGGCATGCATGCGTTTGAGGCGAAGGTCGCGCAACGATACCCATATCGTCAGCCCGCCAAATATCGTCAGCATGCCGAGCAGCAGAAATGCGTTGTGGCGGGTGGATATCCAGCGATTGCCGGATGCGCGCAGTTCTTCCGCGAGCCGGCGATCGCTATCCAATCGTATCTGCCGGATCACTTCCCGGATCGCGTCCATGTGCGCCTTGCCGGCGCCCTGCCGGACGACGGCCAGCGCAGCGTCGGCATTCGTCCGGCCCTGCTGCAATGCGATGGTTTGGGCCAGTTCATCCAGCTTGGCGCGCGCAAGCCGGCGCAGTTCCGCTGCCCTCGCGGCCGTTGCCGCGTCATCGGCAAACCATGCCGGCAGGTCACCGAGCATGACGCCGATCCGTGCCTTCGCTTCATGGTAGGGATGCAGATAATGTTCATCGCCGGTCAGCAGATAGCCGCGCTGGCCGGTTTCAGCATCCTGCAGCGCGATGAACAGGGCATCCAGCCGGTGCAGCTTGCCATGCAGCGCATCGATCCTGCGTTCGTTGGCGATGTAAGCCTCGACGTCCCTCAAGGTGCTTGCGCCGACCAGCAGAAGCACGGGCAACGCCAGCACCATCATGACGATGATGGTGTATTCCGTTTTCCACTGCCATGCCTTGAAATGTGTTCTCACGGTGACGTTGCCGATATGGATGCAGCAGGGCGCTGTGCGCAGCGTGTCGGAAATCGGCCGGTGCCGCCGGCATGGAGAGGCCGGCATTCAACCGATAATCCGCGCAGACCCGGACAGCGCGGTTGGAATACGCCTAGATCTGCACCCACGCACCCTTGAAAATAACGGGGCCGCTCGGTGCATTCGGGTTCGGCGAGCCGCCTTTCGGCTCCAGACTGATCGCCAGCACGGGGATCGATTCCGGCGTCGCATCTTCCGGCATGGGCAATACCACCGTGCCATTGTTGGCCACCAGGCCGAGCGAGCGGGGCGCACCTTGCTTCGGCACCGCCCAGAGTTCAAGGCTCCGGTCGGCCGCGATGTTCTGCGGCATGACGACCTTGACCGTCATCTGCCGGCGCTTCGCATCCCCGGTCACGACCATGACAGGCTGCGCTTTCTCATCCGACAAGGTGGCGACGAAGGACATGGTTTGCATTGCCGGTTCCGGCTGCCTGGTCAGCATGACCGTGACGAGAATCGTGGCCAATGCCGTCGACGCCATTCCCAATCCGCGCCAGAAGCTCAAGTCTTCCCGCAAGCCGAGCCAGAAGGAGCGCCGGTCCTGCCGGACCGGAGCCGGAGCCAGCTTCAATTGTTTTTCGATCGCCTGCCATACCTGCGGCGACGGTTGCGCCGACGGCGCGAACTCCGCCATCGGATGCAGGCGGTCCTGCCATTCCGCCACCGCCCGTTTCACGATCACATCGTCGCGCAACCAGCGTTCAAAGCGCCGCCGCGCGCCGCCGCGCAGCGTGCCGAGGACGTATTCACCAGCAAGCTGTTCGAGCAGCTTGTCGTTCCGTTTCAGGTTCTGGAGGTTCATGCACCCTCCAGCTTGGTGAGGCACAGGCGCAGACGTTCCAGCCCGCGCCGTATCCAGGTCTTGACCGTGCCGATCGGCAGCGTCATCTGCTCCGCCACTTCGCTATGGGAGAGATCATGATAAAACGCCAGCGCGATCGCCTGCCGGTGCAGGCCCTCCAGGCGTGAAAAGCAATGCGCCAATGCTTTCGCGTCGCCGCTGATCTGCAGCGCCTCGATCGGCGTGGGCTCATTGCTTTCCATTGCGTTCATGACATCCTGGTCAAAATTGTCGGCATCGATCTCGACAGCGTTGTCCAACCGCCGCAGAATGTCGAATGACTTGTTTCGCACGATGGTGGTCATCCACGTCATCGGCGCCGCGATGCTGGCCTGATACGTTGAGGCGTTATGCCAGATGCTGACAAAACTCTCCTGTAACGCCTCTTCGGCCAGCTCCCTCTTGACTAATATACGCAGCGCGAAGCCAAACAGTTTCGACGAAGTTGCATCATAGAGTGAGCGGAACGCCTCGCCGTCTTGCCGGGCGACGGCGGCGAGCCAATTTTTCAACTGCGCGGGTTGCAGATCTGAAGTGGACAAGGGGGGACTCGTATTAAAAGTTGGGCAGGGCCACGCAGTGCATGACCGACGCCGGCAAACCAACTGTTACTGGAAGTTAAGCCGGATTATAGTATGGCCGCCTCCATATCTGCTGTTTATGCCAGGAACACTTTTGTATTAAACAACAGCCCATATTTACATTTTTTGCTATTGAGTAGGCGATATCAAATATGAATCCTTCCGTACGTATTGATAAATGGCTGTGGGCAGCCCGATTCTTCAAAACCCGTTCCCTTGCGACCGATGCCGTCGACAGCGGGAAGGTGCGGTTGAACGGAGAGCGCATCAAGCCGGCGCGCAATATAAAGGTGGACGATGTCCTTCAGATAGACAACGGGGCGACCGAATGGGAAGTGGCAGTGAAAGACCTGTCCGACAAGCGCGGCCCCGCTTCGGTGGCCCAGACCCTTTACGCCGAGACCGAAGAAAGCATGGCAAAGCGGCAACAGCAGGCGGAGCAGCGGCGGTACTTCCGCGAACCGAGTGCGACGATAAAAGGGCGCCCTACTAAACGTGACAGGCGCCTGATCGACCGGTCAGGATCATAATGTTGCACCTGGGAAGCCCGGAAATAGTGCTTTTCAGGATCTTATACAAATAGAATCGACCCTCTAAGTTCTCGTTTGACTTTTGCATCTCGCTGGATAATAGTACGAGCGTTCGCTTAGTTATCCGCGCTGTTAATTGATCGTATTTCTTGAAATTTCAACAGGGCTGCTGTGGCTATCAATATCACTGAATCGACACCGAAATTTATGCGTAAGGGCGAACTGACGCGCGCCGCCATCCTCGATGTGGCGCTTGACCTGGCAAGCAGGGACGGCCTGGAGGGCCTGACCATTGGTTTGCTCGCCGACAAGATGAATATGAGCAAGTCGGGCGTGTTTGCGCATTTCGGTTCGCGCGAAGACCTTCAGATCGAAGTCGTCAAGCTTTACCACCAGCACTTCGAACAGGAAGTGTTTTACCCGAGCATGAAGGAACCGCGCGGCCTGCCGCGTCTTCAATCGATGTTCGGGCGCTGGGTCCGCCGGGTGTCGGTCGAGATCGCATCGGGCTGCATCTATATCAGCGGAGCGGTCGAGTATGACGACAGGCCGGGCGCCATCCGCGATCAGTTGGTCAGCATGGTGCATGCATGGCAGGGTGCGTTACGGCGCTGCGTCAAGCAATGCATCGACATGGGACATCTCGGTGCGGATGCCGATCCGGATCAGCTCGTGTATGAGATGTACGGACTGATCCTGGCGCTGCACCATGACGCACGATTCATGAAAATGCCCGGCAGCGTAGAGCGCGCGCAAACCGGCTTTGAACGCCTGATCCGCAACAATCAGCAATCGCAGACGACCGATGACGACAGGCCGGCTGCGAAAAACAATCCCAAATCCGCTGTACAAAAAACAGCCTAACTCATTCAGTGTCAGGAGAATAACCATGGGTCAATATATCGCGCCATTGCGGGATATGCAGTTCGTGCTGCACGAACTGCTTAAAGTCGAAGACGAACTGAAGCAACTGCCGACGCATGCCGAAATCGACGCCGACATCATCAACCAGGTGCTGGAAGAGGGTGGCAAATTCACTTCGCAGGTCATTTTCCCCCTGAACCATTCCGGCGACCGCGAAGGCTGCCGCCTGGACAAGGAAACCCACGTGGTGCACACGCCGAAGGGTTTCAAGGAAGCCTACAAGCAGTATGTCGAGGCCGGCTGGCCATCGCTGTCCTGCGACCCGGAGTTCGGCGGCCAGGGCCTGCCCATCGTGCTGAACAACTCCTTCTATGAAATGCTGAACTCCGCCAACCAGGCCTGGACCATGTATCCCGGCCTGTCGCATGGCGCTTATGAATGCCTGCATGAGCACGGCACGCCCGAGCAGAAGGCAATGTATCTGCCGAAGCTGGTGTCCGGCGAATGGACCGGCACCATGTGCCTGACCGAGCCGCATTGCGGCACCGATCTCGGCATGCTGCGCTCGAAAGCCGAGCCGCAGGCGGACGGTTCGTACAAAATCACCGGCGGCAAGATCTTCATCTCCGCCGGCGAGCACGAGATGTCGGCCAACATCGTTCACCTGGTACTGGCCCGCCTGCCGGACGCACCCGTGGGCACCAAGGGAATCTCCCTGTTCCTCGTGCCGAAATACATTCCGAACGCCGACGGTACGCCGGGCGAACGCAACAAGATTTTCTGCGGCGCGATCGAGGAAAAGATGGGCATCCACGGCAATTCCACTTGCCAGATGAACATGGACGGCGCCACCGGATGGCTGATCGGCCAGCCGAACAAGGGCCTGAACGCGATGTTCGTGATGATGAACGCGGCCCGTCTCGGCGTCGGCATGCAGTCGCTCGGCCTGACGGAAGTCGCGTACCAGAACGCGGTGATGTATGCGAAAGACCGCCTGCAGATGCGCAGCCTGTCGGGTGTGAAGGCACCGGACAAGCCGGCCGACCCGATCATCGTCCATCCGGACGTGCGTCGCATGCTGCTGACCGCGCGTGCATTCGCCGAAGGCGGCCGTGCATTCAGTTCCTACATCGCGCTGCAGATCGACCGCGAACTGAACCATCCGGACGAGCAGGTCCGCAAGGATGCCGCCGACGAAGTCGCGCTGCTGACACCGATCATCAAGGCCTTCCTGACCGACAACGGCTGGATCGCCACCTCCGAATGCATGCAGGTCTACGGCGGCCACGGCTTCATCTCCGAATGGGGCATGGAGCAGTATGTGCGCGATGCACGGATCAACATGATCTATGAAGGCACCAATACCATCCAGTCGCTCGACCTGCTGGGCCGCAAGATCCTGATGGACAACGGCGCGAAGCTGCGCAAGTTCGGCGACAAGGTGAAGGCCTTCGTGGAAGAAAACGGCACCGACGAAGCCATGTCGGAATTCATCACGCCGCTGGGCGACATCGGCGACAAGGTCGGCAAGCTGACGATGGAAATCGGCATGAAGGCATTCCAGAACCAGGACGAGGTAGGCGCCGCCGCCGTGCCTTACCTGCGCGTGGTTGGTCACATGGTGTTTGCTTACTTCTTCGCGCAGATGGCGAAGATCGCGCTGGAGAAGCAGGATTCCGGCGACAACTTCTACAAGGCGAAGCTGGCGACGGCACGCTTCTACTTTGCGCGCCTGCTGCCCGAAACGGCAATGCTGATCCGCCAGGCACGCGCGGGTTCGTCGAACCTGATGGCGATGGAAGAAGAGTTGTTTTAAGTTTTGTTTCAATCGAGTCGGCGACATTAGAAAGTTGCAAGTGTCCTGTTCCCTCCCTCTCAAGGGGAGGGCCAGGGTGTGGATGGGTTCTAAATACCGTTCGCTAACAACCTTTCCACGTCGCCGCTTGCAAGCGACTCCGATTCGCGCAGCGCAAAGCAATGCTTTGCGAAACCCTGCACTCATCCCCCTACTCGGGGGAGGGACTCATTCAAGAATATAAGGAAAATCCCATGTCCAACTTCATCGTCAAGAAAGTCGCCGTCCTCGGCGCAGGCGTGATGGGCGCGCAGATCGCGGCCCACTGCGTCAATGCCAAGGTCCCCGTCGTCCTGTTCGACCTGCCCGCCAAGGAAGGCCCCAAGAACGGCATCGTGCTGCGCGCCATCGAGAACCTGAAGAAACTCAGTCCCGCGCCGCTGGGCAACAAGGACGATGCGGCGATGATCGAAGTCGCCAACTATGAAGACAACCTCGACGTGCTGAAAAGCTGCGATCTCATCATCGAGGCGATCGCCGAGCGTATGGACTGGAAGCATGACCTGTACAAGAAGGTCGCGCCGCATATCGCGCCGAACGCGATCTTCGCCTCCAATACCTCCGGCCTGTCGATCACCGCGCTGTCGGAAGGCTTCGACGCCGACCTGAAGGCGCGCTTCTGCGGCGTGCACTTTTTCAATCCGCCGCGCTACATGCACCTGGTCGAACTGATCCCGACCGTGTCGACCCGTCCGGAAATCATCGACCAGCTCGAAGGTTTCCTCACCACCACGCTCGGCAAGGGCGTCGTGCGCGCAAAAGACACGCCAAACTTCATCGCCAACCGCGTCGGCATCTTCAGCATGATGGCGACGATGTATGAAGCACAGAAATTCGGCCTGCCCGTCGACGTAGTCGATGACCTCACCGGCACCAAGCTCGGCCGCGCCAAGTCGGCTACCTTCCGCACTGCCGATGTGGTCGGCCTCGACACCATGGGTCATGTGATGAAGACGATGCAGGACAACCTGCAGTCCGATCCGTTCTATCCGGTCTACAAGACGCCGGAACTGCTGGCCAAGCTGATTGCCGCCGGCTCGCTCGGCCAGAAGACCGGCGCCGGATTCTTCAAGAAAGTCGGCAAGGATATCCTGCGCTTCGACGGCGAGAAGGGCGACTATGTGCCCTCCACCGGCAAGGCGGACGACCTGGTCGCGCGCATCCTGAAGGAAAAGGATGCCGCCAAGAAAATGAAGACGCTGCGCGAATCCAGCAATCCGCAGGCGCAGTTCCTGTGGGCGATTTTCCGCGACACCTTCCATTACATCGCCGTGCATCTCGAATCGATCGCCGACAACGCGCGCGATGTCGATTTTGCGCTGCGCTGGGGCTTCGGCCAGAAGAACGGTCCGTTCGAAGGCTGGCAGGCTGCGGGCTGGCAGCAGGTAGCGACCTGGGTGAAGGAAGATATCGATGCCGGCAAGGCGCTGTGCGACGCACCGCTGCCGGCGTGGGTATTCGACGGCCGCACCGGTGTACACACGCCGGAAGGCTCCTGGTCGCCAGCGAAGAACGCCTATGTGCCGCGTTCCGACCTGCCGGTGTACCAGCGCCAGGCATTCCGCGCCACCGTGCTCGGCGAAAATGCGCCAGACGGCTCCAAGGCCGGCGCCACCGTGTTTGAAGATGATTCGGTACGCATCTGGCACCAGAACGATGACGTGCTGATCTTGTCCCTGAAGACCAAGATGCGCGTCATCGGTCAGGGCGTGATCGACGGTCTCGCCAGGGCGATCGCCGAAGCGGAAAAGAACTACAAGGGTCTCGTCATCTGGGGCACCGATGCGGCCGAGGGCGGCGCGTTCTCCGCCGGCGCGGACCTGCAATCAATGCTGCCGGTCTTCATGTCGGGCGGCATCAAGGCCATCGAACCGGAAGTCGCCAAGCTGCAGCAGGCACATCAGGCACTGAAGTACGCGAACGTGCCGGTGGTGGCCGCAGTGGCCGGCCTGGCACTGGGCGGCGGCTGCGAGCTGATGATGCATGCGGCCAAGCGCGTGGCATCGATCGAATCGTATATCGGTCTGGTGGAAGTGGGCGTCGGACTGGTTCCTGCCGGCGGCGGCCTGAAGGAAGCGGCGGTGCGTGCAGCGGCCGATGCCAAGGGCACCGACATCCTGCAGTTCCTGAAGACCTACTTCACCAATGCGGCGACGGCGAATGTGTCGAAGTCGGCACTGGAAGCGCAGAAGATGGGCTACCTGTCGGCCAACGACGTCATCGTCTTCAACCCGTACGAGCTGCTGCATGTCGCGAAAGTGGAAGCGCGCGCCATGTACGACGCCGGCTACCGTCCGCCGCTGAAGGCACAGGTCCCGGTCACCGGACGCTACGGCATGGCGACCATCATGGCGCAGCTGGTGAACATGCGTGACGGCGGTTTCATCTCCGCCCACGACTTCAAGCTGGGATCGATGATTGCCGAGATCGTCTGCGGCGGCGAGGTGGAGGCGGGCAGCGTCGTCACCGAGCAGTGGCTTCTCGACCTCGAGCGCAAGGCCTTCATGGAGCTGCTGAACAACCCGAAAACCCAGGAACGCATCATGGGCATGATGCAGACCGGCAAACCCGTCCGTAACTGACCGGATCAGGAGTAGAGAAATGACCAAACAACTTCAAGAAGCCTATGTAGTCGCCGCCACCCGCACGCCGATCGGCAAGGCGCCGCGCGGCATGTTCAAGAACGTGCGTCCGGACGACCTGCTGGTGCGGGTGCTGCAATCCGCGATGTCGCAGGTACCCGGTCTCGATCCGAAACTGATCGAAGACGCCATCGTCGGCTGCTCGTTCCCGGAAGCGGAGCAGGGCATGAACGTCGCCCGTAACGCGGTGCTGCTGGCCGGCCTGCCGAACACCGTCGGCGGCGTGACGGTCAACCGTTACTGCGCATCCGGCATCACAGCGGTGGCGATGGCCGCCGACCGCATCCGCGTCGGCCAGGCCGATGTCATGATCGCCGCCGGCGTCGAATCGATGTCGATGGTGCCGATGATGGGCCATCATCCGTCGATCAACATGAATGTCTTCAAGGACGACAACATCGGCATGGCGTACGGCATGGGCCTGACGGCGGAAAAGGTTGCGCAGCAGTGGAAGGTCTCGCGCGAAGACCAGGATGCGTTCGCGCTCGAATCGCACCGCAGGGCGCTGGCAGGCCAGGCCGCCGGCGAATTCGACGCGGAAACCACGCCGGTCGAGATCGTCGAGCGTTTCCCGAACCTGGCGACCGGCCAGATCGACATCAAGACCCGCACCGTCAATCGCGACGAAGGCGCACGCCCGGACACATCGATCGAAGGCCTCGCAAAGCTGAAGCCGGTGTTCGCCGCCAAGGGCAGCGTCACCGCCGGCAACAGCTCACAGACCTCCGACGGCGCCGGTGCGCTGATCCTCGTCAGCGAAAAAATCCTGAAGCAGTTCAACCTGACCCCGCTGGCAAAGTTTTCGTCCTTCGCCGTGCGCGGCGTGCCGCCGGAAATCATGGGCATCGGTCCGAAGGAAGCGATCCCTGCCGCCTGTCGTGCAGCCGGCATCACCCAGGACCAGATCGACTGGTATGAGCTCAATGAAGCGTTCGCGGCGCAGGCGCTGGCAGTGGTCCGTGACCTTGGGCTCGACCCGTCGAAAGTCAACCCGCTCGGCGGCGCGATCGCCCTCGGCCATCCGCTCGGCGCCACCGGCGCGATCCGCGCGGCGACCGTGGTGCATGCGCTGCAGCGCAGGAACCTGAAATACGGCATGGTCACCATGTGCGTCGGCGCCGGCATGGGCGCTGCCGGAATCTTTGAGCGGATGTAAGGACATCCCTGCGTAAAGACTGAAAAAACCGTGCGGCCACAAGCTGTGCGGTTTTTTTCTTGAAGGAGTGCCATGGAATCCATCGAACTCACCGCGAATGACGGCGTCAGGCTCGCCGCCACGCGGTTCGCTCCATCCGGCAAGGCAACTGCCGTGGTCGTGCTGCCGTGCGCAATGGGCGTGAAGCAGGACTTTTATTTTCCTTTCGCCGCATACCTTGCCGAGCACGGCATGGCGGCAATCACCTTCGATTACCGCGGCATGGGCCGATCGGTACCCGCCGCGTTCCGGCGTTCGCTGCGCGGCTTCAAGGCCGATCTGTTCGACTGGGCCGAGCGCGACTACAACGCCGCGCTGCATGCGGCGAAGGCGTGGCATCCCGATGTTCCGCTCCTGGTCATCGGCCATTCGCTCGGCGGACAGCTGCCCGGCCTGGTGCCGGACAATCACCTGATCGACGGCATCCTGACCGTCGCCGCCGGCAGCGGCTACTGGCGCGAAAACGCGCCCCAGCTCAAGCGCATCGTCTGGTTCATCTGGTACTTCGCGGTGCCGGTCTACACACGGCTGTTCGGCTACTTCCCCGGCAAGAAAGTGAAGAAGGTCGGCGACCTGCCGAAGGGCGTGATCCATCAATGGTCGCAATGGTGCCGCAATCCGCATTACGTGGTTGATGCGCATGGCGCGCCGCTGCGCGACGGCTACGACCGCATACGCGTGCCGCTGCTGGCGATGAGCTTTACCGACGATGAGATGATGAGCCGCCTCGGCATCGACAAGATGCACGACTGCTACCGCAATGCGCAGGTCGAGCGCCGCTACATCAAGCCGTCGGATGTGGATGCGCGGCGCATCGGCCACTTCGGTTTCTTTCGCCCGCAATTCAAGGCAACGCTCTGGCAGCAGGCGGTCGACTGGCTTGAACAGCGCGCGCAAACAAAGCTTCACTCCCAGGCAGGCCGGCACGGCATGGCCTGATCATTCACGACAACGATATCAACCACACACAGAAAAATGGAGAACACATGGACATCCTGACCAGCAAGGCCAACGGCATCCTCACTATCGAATTCAACCGCCCGGATAAAAAGAACGCGATCACATCGGCGATGTACCAGCTGATGGCCGATGCGCTGAAGGACGGCGAAAGCGATGCCGCGGTGCGCGCCATCGTCCTGATCGGCAAGCCGGAAATCTTCACCGCCGGCAACGACCTCGAAGACTTCATGAAGAACCCGCCGGGACCGGTGGGCGACCGTCCGGTAGCGCAATTCATGCGGGCGCTCTCCGGTGCGAGCAAGCCGGTGGTTGCCGCGGTCGCCGGCGCGGCGGTCGGTATCGGCACCACGCTGCTGATGCATTGCGACCTCGTGTATGCAGCCGACAATGCCAAGTTCTCGATGCCGTTCACGCAACTCGGCCTGTGTCCCGAATTTGCCTCCAGCATGCTCTTCCCGCAAATGGTCGGTTATCAGCGCGCGGCGGAAAAGCTGCTGCTCGGCGAAGCGTTCTCCGCGCAGGAAGCACTGCAGATGGGTTTGGTCAGCAGGGTGGTTCCGGCTGCGGAATTGGCCGCCTTCGCGCAGGGACAGGCAGCAAAGCTGGCCGCCTTGCCGGCGTCGTCGCTGCGGGTCACCAAGCGCCTGATGAAGGGCGAACAGGGAGAAGCGATCACGGCGCGCATGGCGGAGGAGAACAAGCACTTTGGCACGATGCTGAGCGCGCCGGAGGCGAAGGAAGCGTTCACCGCGTTCTTCGAAAAACGGAAGCCGGACTTTACGAAGTTCTCGTGATCCGAGGATGGTTTGCGGGGCATCCGCACGTCGTACCGGTGATTCCCACGAGAGTGGGAATCCGCTAACGCACCGTGCCGTAAATCTTATCCCCGCTTCGCCGCAATCAACGGCTTCACGTCCGGCGCCTGCGGACGTGGCCGGTTTGTCTCCACTTCCGTCAAGGGCTGGACTTCCTGCATCGTCGCCAGGCAGCGTTTCGTCAGATCCTGGTACGTCAGCGTTCCTTCCAGCTTCCACGCAATCTCTTCCTCGCTGAGTTCGCGCAGCACCTTCGCCGGCACGCCGGCCAGCAGCGATCGCGGCGGCACCTTCATGCCGGCGCGCACGAAAGCGCTGGCGGCGACAATCGTTTTTTCGCCGATCTCCGCCTCGTCCATCACGACCGCATTCATGCCGACCAGCGCGTCGCGCCGCACCACGCAGCTGTGCAGGACCGCGCCGTGACCGATGTGGCCGTTTTCCTCGACCACCGTATCGGCAGCGGGGAAGCCGTGGATGACGCAGGTGTCCTGCACGTTAGCGCCGCGTTGCAGCACGATGCGGCCGAAGTCGCCGCGCAGCGATGCGCAGGGGCCGATGTAGCACTCCGGGCCGACGATCACGTCGCCGATCAGTACGGCCGTCGGGTGGACATAGGCGGTCGGGTCCACCACGGGGATGACGCCTTCAATCGAATAACAGGGCATGAAAGCTCCTCAGGTTGGTTCGTGCCAGGGCGACTGCATTGCGCTTGCCCCGGCTTGCCATGGACGACTATAATTTAAGCCGACCGGTCGGTCAAATATACTGCAGGCAAGTTTGCCGCCTGTTTCACAACCAGATTTTGGATTCCACTGCATGGCACGAGGACGTTCCCCGGGATATGACGACCAGCGCGAGGCCATCCTGTCGCATGCCGCACGGCTGTTCGCCCAACGCGGTTATGCGGCGACGTCGATGAACGAGGTCGCCGAAGCCTGCGGCATGTCCAAAGCGTCGCTGTATCACTATTACCGGGACAAATCGGCCTTGCTGGTGCATATCGCCGATGCGCACGTAACGCGCCTGGAAGCGGTGATCGCGGAGGTAGTGCAGCAGAATCTTCCTCCCGACGCGCGGCTGCGCAGCCTGATTCACCGCTTCGTCGAGGAATACGCGATGGCGCAGGATGCGCACCGGGTGCTGACCGAGGATGTGCGGTTCATGAACGAGGACGACCGCGAGCGGGTACTCGACGGCCAGCGCCGCGTGGTGGCGGCATTCGCGACGGTGATCGCCGAACTGCGTCCGGAGACGGAAGAGGCGACGCTGGCCAAACCGCTGACGATGCTCCTGTTCGGGATGATCAACTGGATGTTCACCTGGCTGAAGAAGGACGGCGACCTGACGTATGAGGCGATGGCGCCGATCGTGACCGACTTGTTTTTCGGCGGGTTTCCGGCGGTGCAGGTGCCGGGTGCCGGTTCAAAAAGTTGACGTCAACGTTTGATTTCTCTACCTGTCGTCCCCGCGAAGGCGGGGACCCAGAGATGCACCACCGTACTCATTCGCGTAGCCAGTGCATCCCTAGATTCCCGCCTCCGCGGGAATGACAGCGCTACTGCATAGGCAGCAAAATATTTTCAGCAATTCCAGTCCACATCGATATCACTTCAGGAGACTCTCATGACCACCATGCCCACCCTGCAAAGCTTCATCGGCGGACGCTGGATCGGCGCGCAGGCGGCCCAGCCGCTGGCGAGCGCGATCGACGGCCATGTCGTTGCCCACACCCATGCCGAGGCAATCGACTTTGGCGAGGCACTCCTGCACGCGCGGCGCAAAGGCATCCCGGCGTTGATGGCGATGGATTTCCAGGAACGGGCGGCCCGCCTGAAAGCGCTTGCCGCCTATCTCGCCGAACGCAAGGAACAGCTCTACGCAATCTCGCATCACACCGGCGCCACCCGTGCCGACGGCTGGATCGATATCGAGGGCGGCACCGGCACGCTGCATGCCTATGCCGGCATGGGTTCGAACGAACTGCCGTCGGGGAATGTGCTGCATGAAGGACCGCCGCTGCAGCTCGGCAAGCAGGGCAAATTCTTTGGCACTCATATCCTCGTGCCGCGCGGCGGCGTCGCGGTGCATATCAACGCCTTCAATTTCCCTATATGGGGCCTGCTGGAGAAATTCGCTCCGACCTTCCTTGCCGGCATGCCGTGCATCGCCAAGCCGGCGACCGCGACCAGCTATCTCACCGAGGCGATGGTGCGCATGGTGCAGGAATCCGGCCTGGTCCCGGAAGGCAGCCTGCAACTCGTCATCGGCGGCACCGGCGACCTGCTCGACCGCCTCGAGGGATCGGACGTGGTGACCTTCACCGGCTCTGCCGATACGGCGGCGAAGCTGCGCGCCCATCCCAACCTGATCCGGCAATCGATCCCGTTCAATGCCGAGGCGGATTCGCTCAATTGCGCGATCCTCGCGCCGGATGTCACCCCGGACGACGAGGAATTCGACCTGTTCGTGAAGGAAGTCGCACGGGAAATGACCATCAAGGCGGGGCAGAAATGCACCGCGATCCGCCGCGCCATCGTGCCGCACCAGCATCTCGATGCGGTCGCGCAGCGCCTGCGCGAGCGGCTTGCAAAAACAGTGATCGGCGATCCGTCGCGTGAAGGCGTGAAGATGGGTGCGCTCGCATCGCATGCGCAGCAGGCCGATGTGGCGGAGCGGGTGGCGCTGCTGTCGCAGGGCAACGAGGTGGTGTTCGGCGCGAAGGATGGGTTCAACCCGGTCGGCGATGGTGTCGGCGAAGGTGCCTTCTTCGCGCCGACCCTGCTGCTGTGCCGCGACGCCTTCGCCAACGAAAAGGTGCACGACATCGAAGCCTTCGGACCGGTCAGCACCCTGATGCCCTACGGCGATATCGACGAGGCATTGGCGCTCGCCGCCAAGGGACGCGGCAGCCTCGTCGGCTCACTCTTCACCCGCGATCCGAAGATCGCCGCGAAGGCGGTTCCGGTCGCGGCGATGCATCACGGCCGCATCCTCGTGCTGGATCGCGAGGCTGCCGCCGAATCCACCGGCCATGGCTCGCCGCTGCCGGCACTCAAGCACGGTGGTCCCGGGCGTGCCGGCGGCGGCGAGGAACTCGGCGGCCTGCGCGCCGTCACGCATTACCTGCAGCGCACGGCGGTGCAGGGCTCGCCGACCATGCTGACGGCGGTGACCGGCGAATATGTGCGCGGCGCGGCGTTGAATGAATCGGAGATCCATCCGTTCCGCCGCCATTTCGACGATCTGCAGGTCGGCGATTCGCTGCTCACCCATCGCCGGACGGTGACCGAAGCCGACATCGTCGCCTTCGGCGGCCTGTCGGGCGATTATTTCTACATGCACTTCGACGAGATCGCGGCAAAGGAAACCCAGTTCGGCAAGCGCATCGCGCACGGCTACTTCGTGCTGTCGGCCGCCGCCGGCCTGTTCGTGTCGCCGGCGCCCGGACCGGTGCTGGCGAACTACGGCCTCGACACGCTGCGCTTTATCAAGCCGGTCGGCATCGGCGACACGATACAGGCGCGCCTGACCTGCAAGCGCAAGATCGACCGCCGCAGGAAGGACCCGAAAGGCGTGGGGCAGGGCGTGGTGGCGTGGGATGTGGCGGTGACGAACCAGAACGGCGAACTGGTGGCGAGCTACGACATCCTGACGCTGGTGTCGAAACGGGCTTGACCGCGATCGGGCTGGGGATAGCGGCGCTGCTGGGAACGGTGGCGGCGCCGAAAATCCAGGCGCGTTTCAGGAGGGGTAACCTGGAAGAAGTTTCCGATGGCATGTCCGGGTCGTACGACAGGCCATGCCATCGGAGCGAAGCGAATCAGCGCGAATAGTACCCGGAACCGTGCCGTGAGCCATGTCCGTCGCCATGCTGCCGGTGGCCATGTCCCTGGTACTCCTGCCGCGGGTATTGCTCCACGCGGCGATGCTCGCGCCAGTGATTATGATGATGCACCCGGGGCGGCACATAGGTCACTGTCGGCGGCGGAACGTAGACGGTCGGCGGCGGACCATACTGGAAATTCGATTCGATCGAATTGGATACCGGCGGTGCATAGTAATAACCGGGAGCCGGTTGCTGGTACACCACCACCGGCGGCGCATACCGATACACCACGGCGGGAGGAGGGGCGTAATAACTTGGGGAACCGACCGACACCGACCATTGCACATTGCCGCCCGCCTGGGCCGGCATTGCCGCAAGAACCGCTGCGCCCGCGGCGAAAAGGGTTGCAAAACGGGTTAAATGGCGTTTCATGATTTGCTCCTGTAATCCTCACAATGTAGGGTAAAACCCCCGATTTTTCCATTGCTGTTACTAAATCCTTACAGGGTGCTTTACAGATTGCATCCCTATGGCAACATCGGCGCGATCAGGCCGTGCAAATGAAATGATTTCATACGCTACGTGTTACGCATATCGTCTCCCAAAGACGATGCGATAAGGTTCGCGGTGAGTCAGGCTTGATGAAAGTCGTAACGAAGTATCGTGGCTATGCTTCAATTTGCATCTCTCTATGATGCTTCGCCATGTGCATCAGCACCGGTTGTCTTCCAAACGATCTTCCGCTCCGGACATAGTCATGCACAACCGAATCCAACCGCCCGCTCCTGCCAGTCGTCACAACCTGCCGGTGCCTTCGCGGATTGCATGCATCTTTTGCAGTGGCATGCTGCTGTCTCCCGTTGTGTTCGCGCAGCAGGACAACATCCGCCAACTGGAGGAAGTGGTCGTCAGTGCCAGCCGGGCCGAGCAACGCAGCTTCGACGCGCCGGCCGCGATCGACTCGGTGCCAGTGGACACCTTCCATACCGGCTCGCCGCTGGTCAACATGTCGGAGCTGCTGTCGGCAGTGCCCGGCGTGCAGGTCCGTGAACGGCAAAACTATGCGCAGGATCTGCAAGTGTCAGTACGGGGCTTCGGGGCACGCTCGACGTTCGGTGTGCGCGGCGTCCGTATCCTTATCGACGGCATTCCGGCAACCATGCCGGACGGGCAGGGACAGGCATCGACCGCCAGCCTGACGTCGGCCAGGCGCATCGAATTGCTGCGCGGCCCGGTTGCGCAGTTGTATGGCAATGCCGCCGGCGGCGTACTGCAGGTCTTCACCAAGGACCCGCCTGCGACGGGCAAGCCGGAATTCGGCCTGTCCGCCGGCGCCGGGTCGGACGGCCAGCGCCACGTCGGCGCATCGATCGCCGGCGGCACCGATACCCTGGGCGCTTTGTTGGACGTATCCCGCTACAGCACCGATGGATATCGCGACCACAGCGCCGCGGAACGCACGCAGATCAATGCAAAAATCGTCGCCCGACCGTCGGCGGACACCACGCTGACCGGCGTGTACAACCGCTTCGACCAGCCGTTGGCGCTGGACCCGCTCGGCCTTACGCGGACCGCCTTCGATCAGAATCCACGGCAGGTAATACCCGCCGCGATTGCCTTCAATACCCGCAAGACCGTCGAGCAGCAACAGGCCGGCGTCGTGATCGATCACCGGATGTCGCCGGAAGATAGGCTCAATGCACGCATCTACGCCGGCGAGCGCGAGGTCGACCAGAAGCTGGCGTTCATGACGAATGGCGTCGTGAACCTCGACCGCAGCTATGGCGGCGTGGGGGTGAGTTGGACCCGCAAGACCCGCGTCAACCAGATGCCCTTCGGCTGGACTGTCGGCATCGAAGCCGACCGGTTGAAGGAAATCCGCAAGGGATTCGACAACAACATGGGGGAAAGCGGCGCATTAAGACGGAACGAGGACGACACCGCAACCAACACCGATCTATTCGGCCAGCTCGACTGGACCTTTGCGCCGCAGTGGCGTGCGCTGGCCGGCGTGCGGGTAAGCAAAGTGCGCTTCTCGGTCGACGACCGCTTCAATCCGCCGGCGACCAGCACGAGCGGCAGTGTCGAATACAACAACACCAGTCCCGTTCTCGGCCTGGTCTGGAATGCCAGCGACACGCTCAACATTTACGGCAATATCGGCGAGGGTTTCGAAACGCCGACGCTGGCGGAGTCCGCCTATCGCCCGGACGGCGTGCCCGGCCCCAACTTCGCGCTGAATCCGTCGCGCAGCCTGCAAAGCGAAATCGGCATGAAGATGCGCAGCGGCCGCCATGCCTTCGATGCCGCCGTGTTCGACGCCCGCAGCAGGGACGAAATCGTGTCCCGCTCCAGCGGAGGCCGCGCCACTTTCCAGAATGCCGGACGGGTCCAGCGGCGCGGCGTCGAAGCGTCATGGAAGGCGGACTGGAAAAATGCGAGTACACGCATCGCCTACACCCTGCTCGATGCGGATTTCAAGACCGGCTATAGCAACCCGGCGGGAACGATACCGGCAGGCAATCGCCTCCCCGGAGCACCGATGCACAGCCTGTTTGCCGATGTCGAAGTCAAGCCCGCCGACGCCGTCACGATCGGGCTGGAAATGCGCGCCGAAAGCAAGGTGTATGTGAACGACGCCAATGCCGAGGCGGCGCCCGGGTATGCCGTATTCCACGCCCGGGCAGGATACGAGTTCCGGCTGGGCGGTGCGAAGATGTTTTTGTACGGCCGCATCGACAATCTGCTGGACAGGAATTACGCCGGGTCCGTGATCGTCAATGAAGCAAACCGGCGCTTCTTTGAACCGGCGCCGGGGAGGCGAGTGTTCGTGGGATTGCGTACTGCGTTCTAGCACCGCGTTCGATGAAGAAACTGGCGGAAACGGTGCGGCGATACACCTTCCGCAGGATGCTTACTCCTGCCGCATCTTCCGATAAATCGTATTGCGCGAAATGCCCAGCACCCTCGCCGTCGCCGAGACATTGCCGCCGTGCGCGGCAAGGGTCTGCCGGATGATCGACGTCTCGACCTCATCCAGCCGGGTGGATGCCGCCGCTGCGCCGCGAGCGGTATCGGCAACGACTTGCGGATGGCTGTCCGCGAGGTCTTCCAGGAAATCGTCCGGCAGATGCTCGCGCCGGATCTCGCGATCATCGTCCACCATGATGGTTGCGGTGCGCAGGAGGTTGGTCAACTGGCGGAAATTGCCCGGCCATTTGTGCTGCTTGAACAATTGCATCGCCTCCGCCGACACGGTGAACGGCTCGCCGTCCGATTCGGCCGCCAGCAACCGGCGGATCACGGTTTCGAGGTCGGTGCGTTCGCGCAGCGGCGGCAGTTTCACGACCAGTCCGTTGAGGCGGTAGTAGAGATCTTCGCGAAACAGATTCTTCGCAATCATTTCCCGCAGGTTGCGGTTGGTGGCGCAGATCAGCGCGACATTCACCGGGATGGACCGGGCACTGCCGAGCGGCGTGACGACCCGTTCCTGCAATACCCGCAACAGCCGGGCCTGAAGGCTGAAAGGCATGTCGCCGATCTCGTCCAGAAATAGGGTGCCGCCATTGGCCTGCAGAATCTTGCCGATACCGCCTTTCTTTCGCGCGCCGGTGAAAGCGCCGTCCTCGTAGCCGAACAGTTCCGATTCGATCAGGGTCTCCGGGATCGATGCGCAATTGACCGCGACGAAGGGGCCGTCCGCGCGTGGCGAATCATTATGAATGGCTTGCGCCAGCAACTCCTTGCCGGTGCCGGTCTCGCCGGTCACCAGGATGGAAATGTCGCGGCCCGATACCTTGTTGACTTTGGCGATCACTGCCGCCAGCTGCGCATCGCCGGTATCGAGTGCATGCAGGCTCAGACGGCGCATCCGCGCCTGTGTCCCGGGCGGCGTCGCCCTGGTTTCGTCCCGGATGGCTGCCGCAGCCTTCTCGCTCGTGCCGGACACCGATAAATTCTGGAAGACCTTGTTCGAGAGGCGCAGCTCCGCCTTCGCGAATACCCGGACACCGTTGTGCAGGCACATGTTCAGCAGCGTAGGCGTGGCGGTCCGGTAATGATCGAACAGCACCGAGATCGGCAGCCCGAACAAGGAGCTGAAGGTATGGCTCTTCAATGCGGACAGGGATAATCCGAGCTGGAACAGGCCGCTGCGGCTCGCCGACAGGAAGCGGCCACCCGGCGTGAAGGATGCGATGCCCTCCATCAAGGTGCCGATGAACTCCGGCCGGCTGTGGAAATGCAAGGTGATCGCGTCGTTGAAGGCGGCGGAAAACACCTGGTTCTCGATCATCTGCGCCGACATCCGCACCAGCGCCATGGTGTGCTTGTGATAGCTGCTCTGGTCGCCGGTCACGTCGAGAACGCCGATCACTTCGCCCTGGTGGTTGAAGATCGGCGCGGCCGAACAGGTCAGGAAATGATTCGCGTGGAGATAATGCTCGTCCGCGTGCACGAGGGTGGGTTTCTTTTCCGCAATCGCGGTGCCGATCGCATTGGTGCCTTTTCCTTCCTCCGACCAGCTGACGCCCGGTTGCAGGGCCACGCGGTTCGCCTTTTCAAGAAAATCATCGTCGCCCAATGCATGCACGATCGCGCCGTTGGCGTCGGTCAATACCACCATGCTGTGCGTATTTTCGATCTGCTCGTACAGGGTTTCCATGACGGGCAGCGCATGGGTGTACAGCATCCGGTTCCGCTCGATCAGCAATGACAGATCGGTGCGCCCGAGCGGGTTGAAATCGACGCGGCTGTCCTCGGACAGTCCATATGCCGCCGAGCGCCTGCGGGATTCGCCGAGCATGGTGCTGAAGACGACAGAGGAAGGCGTGCCGGCCGGCGTGGGCGGACAATTTGACGGTGCTCCGGATATAGGGTGGTCGTGGCTGCCGGGAGGGCTTGTTGCGATGCCGTCATTGATGCGACTCATGTCTCGCTCCTGGTACAAGTTCAGCGTATTGCGGCGGCTTGTTCTGGCATTTTTATTGTGTTTCCCAGCAATGTAACACCGGATCACCATCGGCGCAAAAGTGGATCCCGGCCTTTTATGACAGGCCGAACCGGGTATCGGGATGCATCCCGATTCCGTATTGCAACTATCATGGGATCTTCCGGCCGACACGGGTCGGATATAGTAAGCAATCGACAGATGGCATGGCGATCTGCACTTCAACCCGGCGAGCTTCGCGCCGCCGACTCATCAGGACGAACCGACATTTCTATGCCCGACCGCACGCCGCATCCCGGCAATAAATCCACCCTGCCGAGCAAGCCCTGCGCAACCTGCGGCCTGCCGATGACCTGGCGACGCAAATGGGCGAAGAATTGGGACCAGGTGAAGTACTGTTCCGAGCGTTGCCGAAGGAACGCGAAATGAGCGCCGCCGGAATCCGCCATCTGGTCCTGATCCTGGGCGACCAGTTGAATGCCGACAACCCGGCATTGCTTGGTTTCGACCCGGCGCAGGATCGAATCCTCATGGTGGAGTGCACCGGGGAGGCGACGCATGTCTGGAGCCATAAGTCGCGCATCACCGTGTTTCTCGCTGCGATGCGGCATCACGCCAAGGCTCTGCGGGCGCGACAGTGGCCGGTCGACTATTGGTCGCTCGGCAGCCACGACCACGCACAGCTTGCCGATGCATGGCGTACGGCGATCCGGCAGTGGCGGCCAGTGAAGGTCATTGCCTGCGAGCCGGGAGAGTGGCGGCTCGAGACGGCGCTCCAGTCATTGTGCGAGGAGGAGGGTGTCGCGCTCGCCGTGCGGGAAGACAGTCACTTCCTGATTTCCCGCGCCGAGTTCATGCGCTGGGCCGGCAGCAAGACGACGCTGCTGATGGAGCCGTTCTACCGGACGATGCGCACGAGGACCGGCGTATTGATGGACGGGAAAAAGCCGGCCGGCGGCGTGTGGAATTTCGACAAGGAAAATCGTGGCGCCTTCGGCAAGAGCGGACCGGGTGAACGGCCGGCGACGAAGCGGTTTCCGCCCGACACGATCACCGAAGCGGTTATCCATGACGTCGCCATGCGATTCCCGGATCATCCCGGTTCGCTCGATGACTTCGGCTGGCCCGTAACGCGCGAGCAGGCGCTGCTGGCGCTGGACAATTTCATCGAGCATCGCCTTGCCCGCTTCGGCGATTACCAGGATGCGATGTGGAGCGGCGAACCGTATTTGTATCACGCGCTGCTGTCGAGTTCGATGAATCTCAAGCTGCTCGATCCGCGCGAAGTCATTGATGCCGCGCAGTCGGCGTGGCAGCGCGGCATCGCGCCGCTGCCGGCGGTGGAGGGATTCATTCGCCAGATCCTCGGCTGGCGTGAATTCATCCGCGGTGTGTACTGGCGCGACATGCCGAAGCTCGGCACGGCGAATTTCTTCAGGCACGATGTCCCGCTGCCGTCGTGGTACTGGACCGGCAATACGCAGATGAACTGCATGCGACACACCATCGGCCAGACACTGCAGCATGGCTATGCCCATCACATCCAGCGCCTGATGGTGACCGGCAACTTCGCGCTTATCGCAGGCCTGCTGCCGCAGCAGGTGTGCGACTGGTATCTCGCCGTGTACGTCGATGCGATCGAGTGGGTGGAACTTCCGAATACGGCCGGCATGTCGCTGTACGCGAACGGCGGACGCTTCACCAGCAAACCCTACGCAGCCAGCGGCGCGTACATCAAGCGCATGAGCAATTACTGCGGCGGCTGCCGATATCGGCCTGAGATCAAGACCGGCGCGCATGCCTGTCCGATGACGACCTTCTACTGGGATTTCCTCGACCGCAACCAGGAGCTTCTCCGGAGCAATACCCGTACCTTGCTGATGATGCGCAACCTGGACCGCATGACCGAGGAGGAGCGGTCGGCCGTGCGTGCGTATGCGCAGCAACTGCGCGTCGATATCGAGCGACTGTAGCCGAATCCGCGAGCACCCGGCTCTCGGCTCTCCTGAGCGGCTGCATCCTCGCGGCGGAACCACCTGCGCCAGACCGCCACTCATCATGAGGGAATTGGAATTCCAGAACAGCGACGGGAAAACTTGCTGCTGCCGAAGTAACAGGCATGCCGGAAGCGGCGCGGCCGTATAACGAGGTTGTTATCGTGAACGTTTTGAAGCTTTTTCGACCAGGCGGCGCCACACCGGCCATCGATACTCCGGCGCCGGCACAGCCCGCGCCGTCCGGCAGGCATAAGGCATCCACGGCCAAAGACACCAAGGGCGTCTTTAATCAACTGCGCGCGGGCGGAAGCAGGTGCGCCAACAATCTGCTGCACAGAATGTCCGCATCTCCGACCAAGCCGCAGGAGAGGGCGACCGCAGAGCAATTTTTATCGGCTCACGCGCCATCCTCGACGCAAGGCGTCAGGGGCACGACGGCGATCACGGAGAAGAACAAAGCGGTGGAAGGCGAGATACGCCGCCGGATCGCGCTGTTGCCCCAAGGCCGCGAGAAAGAATCCGCGTTGAAGCAGCTCGACAGCCTGATGCAGATGAACGAGAAGCGGCCGAAGGAATGCGGCCGTTTGCTTGCGCAACTGGACGGCGTCGTGACCCCGCTCGCGAAACGGGCGCAGAACATGGAGGCGCACCGCCTGAAGATTGTTGCTGATGCCAACCGGTGGGACATTCAACCGCCTGTGCCCGATTCATTGGCCGATCACGCTCGATTCAATGCAGAGGTGCGGACCCGCATCCGGAAAGAAATCGCCGAGGAAAAAAAGCGGTTCAAAATGACTGTGACGGATCGGTCCGGAAATGCGCAGGAAAAGGAAACGGCGCTCATCCGTTATCACCGGCTGCGGACAATGCCGATGTCCGCAGAGCAGGAGTTGAACGAATATCGTGCGCTGAACCAGGCGCTCACGTCCGGAGCCTTCCGTCCCGATCCGTATGCCGGCAAGAGGGCCGAGGCGGAACTTCAGGAAACGAAGAAGTCGATCTACGAATACATGACGTCGTTACCCCGGACAGAAGGTCAAAGGGAAGAACTGGATGCAATCATCACCGCGTATGAACGCTTGATCAATACCCATTCCCGAGACGGGGTGGGCACTGCAGGTGCGCTGAGGGACTTCAGGCGTTTGAAGCGCCAGATCGATCAAGGCGTATTCGAGCCGGCGCAACGGCCCCAGCCAGCCTTGCCGCCCAGTGCCGGCTCAGTGGAAAAATCGCGGGAGCGATATCTGCTTTCCGTCATCAACGAAGAGTTCACCTACGACCACGACGGCAGGGACGCCGACGGCCGGGACAAGTACGGCGAGATGTTGCAGAACAAAAAGCAGGCGCGGGAAGAACTCGAGCAGCTGCGTAGACGGTACGCACAACGGAGGTAAGGATGCCTTACCTGCCCGCGGTGATTGGTGCGGCGTTGCGTCAGGCACCCGCGCGTTGCTGCGCCGCCCTGCGGATCGTCTCCAACGTCGCGTTCGGTGTAATCAAGTTGGCGTCGTAACGTAATTCAATCAACGCCGGCAATCCGCTCGATGCAATGTGCGACAGCGCGTCGCGCAGCGCCGGGAGGAATTGTTCCGTCGTGTCCACCGCAACCCCGTGCGCGCCGTAAGCACGCGCGAGCGCTGCGAAGTCCGGGTTGTGCAGCCGCGTGCCGGATTCACGGGCGGGAAACTCGCGTTCCTGGTGCATGCGGATGGTGCCGTACATGCCGTTGTTGAACACGATGAACAGCACACCCGCGCCGTACTGCACCGCTGTTGCAAGTTCCTGGCCGGTCATGAGGAAATCGCCGTCGCCGGCAAAGTTCAGCACGGCGCGTGGCTTGCCGTGGTGCTGCGCGATTACGCTGGCAGCGACCGCCGCCGGCACGCCGTAACCCATTGCCCCCGAGGTCGGCGCCAGTTGGGTTCGGAATCCGCCGTAGCGCCAGAAGCGATGCGCCCATGTGGCGAAGTTGCCGGCGCCGTTGGTCAGAATCGTATCCGCCGGCATTTCCGCCTGCAACGTCTTCACCACCTGCCATAGGTTCAGCGGCGCGTCACCGTCCTTGAAAATCGGTGGCTCCGCCTGCCATGCGTCATATTCCGCACGCGCTTCGGCGACAGTGCCTTGCCATGCGCTCGCGTCGACCGCCGGCATTGCCGCCAGCGCGGCGGCGATCTGCGGCATGCCGCTATTGATCATCAGGTCCGCCTGGTAGACCTTGCCCAATTCCTCCGCGCCGCTGTGGACATGCACCAGACGTTGCGCAGGGCAGGGTGCGTCGATCAGCGAATAACCGCCGGTGGTCATTTCGCCGAGGCGTGGACCGATTGCAATGACCAGGTCGGAAGCCTTGATGCGTGCTGCCAGCTTCGGGCTGATGCCGATGCCGACGTCGCCGATATAGTGCGCATGGCGATTGTCGAGCAGGTCCTGGAAGCGGAACGCACAGGCAACCGGCAAGCGGCTGGATTCGGCGAAGCGACGAATGTCGTCACATGCGGCAGCATCCCATCCTCCGCCGCCCAGCAGGAGGACCGGGCGTTTTGCCGCGCCGAGCATGTCGCGCAGGGTTTGCAGCTGTGCTGCCGACGGTGCCGCCTGCACCGGCCGGTAGGGCCTTGCATCCGCAGTCTGCGCGGTTGCGGCCAGCATGTCCTCCGGCAGCGCCAGCACCACCGGTCCCGGCCGCCCGCTGGTGGCGGTCTGGAATGCGCGTGCCATATATTCAGGAATACGGTCCGCGCGGTCGATCTGTGCGACCCATTTCGCCATTTGCCCGAACATGCGCCGGTAATCGATTTCCTGGAATGCTTCGCGCTCGACGAAGTCGTTGCCGACCTGGCCGATGAACAGGATCATGGGCGTGGAATCCTGGAATGCGGTATGCACACCGATCGACGCATTGGTGGCGCCAGGGCCGCGGGTCACGAAGCAGATGCCGGGCTTGCCGGTCATCTTGCCGTAGGCGTCGGCCATGAACGCGGCGCCGCCTTCCTGGCGGTTGGTAATGAACTTGATCGGCGCGTCATGCAGCGCGTCGAGCACCGCGAGATAGCTTTCGCCGGGAACGCCGAAGGCGATATCGACGCCGTGGGTGAGTAATGCGTCGACCAGGATGCGGCCGCCGTTTCGTGGTTCGGTCATGGGATCACCGCGCAAGGCAAAACCGATACGTTAACAGAAAACGCTTTTCCGCATCGCTGTGAGACAATGGCGGCCGAAGCAAGCCAGACAGCCGCTGGCCGTCGCAAGACGGCGGGAGGAAGGTCCGGACTCCATAGAGCAGGGTGACGGCTAACGGCCGTACGTTGAAAGCCTGGGCTTCGTTGTCCAGGTATAAGGCGCGGAATAGGGCCACAGAGACGAGTCTTTGGGACCGGGGAGGGCGAAAGCCGCTCTCTGCGTCACAAAGGGTGAAACGCGGTAACCTCCACCCGGAGCAATTTCAAATAGGCACGCATTGATGCTGCTCGCGGAGCGTGCGGGTAGAAAGCTTGAGCCGTGGAGCAATTCACGGCCTAGAGGAATGGCTGTCATAACGCGAGCGCTTCGGCGCAAGCGTCGTAACAGAATCCGGCCTATCGGCTTGCTTCACTTAAATTCTTCGGCGCATGTCTCGCACTGGGCTTCGCAGTTGAGCTAACTCAACGCGGTCCGGCAGGCATGTCATTACAGTAGAACCTACCAGAGCCTGTTGGCCGTGGGATGGGAAATCGTGAAACCGCGGAGGATTGCCTACCCGGACAGGCGCAACATCGGCGGCCGCCATGTTTTTCGTTGCGCGTTCGGATTCGCTTTCCCGCTTCCAAAGTTTCATCCCACGACCAACAGGCTTTTGTCATTTCTTTCGCTGTACGGGCATATCTCCTGTGCATGCTCCCTTCTCTATATAAAATTTCTTCGCTTTTCTGATGCGTGATGCCCGCTCATTGGTAGACGCGTTTACCCACCGTATTTCTCCCGCCGTTTGACACATCCAGACCTGCTCCTTTTTCTGTCAGGAAACTTTAAGCATTTCAGTGCGCCATGGACCGACTGGTGTTGCCATAGCCCAAGATTTGCCGGCAAATCCTGAAGTAAGTAACCACTAGGGTGGTCGGCTGTATTCATTTTGTATGCCATGCACATGGCCAAATCGACATATTTCATTTGGTATATACATGTAAATAGCTCATGAGTAACTTTGAGACTATTCCCTAAGTCCTTAATTTGAATCACATTTCGTGTTTTAATTTGCTTGAGCGAAATCCGCTAAGTCTTTGAGTTCATTGGAAAAATCCGCATTTGTTGCCTCTGATATTACTTGACCGCAAATTCTCCATCCTCTAAAGTGGGTGGAAGTGTGAAAAAGTGTATTTTTGTGGGATAAAAACCAATCAAAACCGTACTCACACGATTCACCAAGACAACTAAAAACAGCGGATGCGAGGGTACTCAGGGTGTTTCAAGGGGCGTCATCATTGAATCTCGATGCGAAGGGGAGAATGTCCATCCCGGCCAAGCATCGTGACGCCCTGACGGTCCAGTGCGAGGGCCGTGTCACTCTTACCAAGCATCCGCACGGCTGCCTGCTGTTCTTCCCCCGTCCCGTTTGGGAAAGCCATCGTGAACAAATTGCCGCCTGGCCCATGTCGGCCCGGGCGTGGCAACGCATTTTCCTTGGCAATGCATCCGATGTCGAAATGGACTCGGCCGGCCGCATCCTGATCGCTCCCGAGCTGCGCAGTGCAGTCGGCTTGACGCGTGACGTGATGCTGCTCGGCATGGGCAGCCATTTCGAGATCTGGGATGCCGCGAAGCTGGCCGAAAGCGAGGCCCAGGCGGTTGCCGACGGCATGCCTGATGTTTTAAGTAATTTTTCCTTCTAGCCCGCCATGAATTCGGAAGCGGTGCAGGAATTGCAGCACCGCACGGTGTTGCTGGAAGAGGCGGTGGATGCGCTGGCGATCGAAGGGCCGCGCGCCGACGGGATTTTTGTCGACGCCACCTTCGGCCGCGGCGGGCATAGCCGCAGGATATTGGCCCACCTGGGTGAGCGGGGACGATTGATTTCGTTCGACAAGGATCCCCAGGCGGTGGCCACTGCGAAAGCGATGCCGGACAAGCGGTTCGAGATCGTGCATGACAGCTTTGCCACGCTGGAACAGGCACTGGCGGAGCGGGGTGTGAAGCAGGTGCAGGGCATATTGATGGACTTGGGCATTTCGTCGCCGCAGGTGGACGAGGCCGCAAGAGGATTCAGTTTTCGACTCGATGGCCCGCTGGACATGCGCATGGATACGACGCGCGGCATGTCTGCAGCGGAATGGCTCGCAACGGCGGCCGAACATGACATCGCAAAGGTGATAAAGGATTATGGGGAAGAACGGTATGCTTTTCAGATTGCAAAGGCGATTGCAGCTCGCAGAGCAGTCGCGCCAATTTCAACCACACGACAGCTTGCCGAGATCGTGGCACACGCCGTCAAAACCCGCGAGAAGGGCAAGGACCCGGCCACTCGCACCTTTCAGGCTATCCGGATTTTCATCAATCAGGAGCTTGAAGAACTCGAAGTAGGACTCGACGCGGCATTTCGACATTTGGCCCCTCACGGGAGACTGGCTGTGATCAGCTTTCATTCACTGGAAGATCGCATCGTCAAGCGCTACATGGCATCCAAGGCCAACGCGCCGCAGCCTGACCGTCGACTGCCGATTCGTGCGATCGACCTGCCGCAACCCGAGTTGAAGCTGCTGTCCAAGATGAAGCCGTCGGATGCGGAAATCGCCGCCAATCCGCGGGCGCGTTCGGCCATCATGCGGGTGGCTGAACGCATCGCTTCCGGAGCCGCGCAATGATCGGTCGCATGAACGTCGTGCTGACCGTCATTCTGGTCCTGTGCGCACTCTCGCTGGTGAATGCGCAGTACCAGGCGCGCCGGCTTTTCATCGAACTCGAACGGGCGCAATCCGCAGCCAAGCAGCTCGACCTCGAGTGGGCGCAGTTGCAGCTCGACCAATCCACCTTCGGCAAACATGCGCGCATCGAATCCAATGCGCGCCGTGATCTTAATATGTTGACTGTCACTCCTGACCGTACCCAGTACCTTACACCGGGGGTGAAGTAATGCGCGCCGCATCACGTACCGCCGCCGGCAGGGGAGTGCAGTTCAGCGCCAGCCCGGTGCTGGCCGTCAAACTCCCGGTATGGCGCTCGCGTGTCGTGCTGTTTACGATGTTCGCCGCCTTTGCCGCCCTCGCCGGCCGGGCGCTCTGGCTGCAAGGAATTTCCAACGAATTCCTCCAGAAACAGGGCGCGTCGCGCTATGCGCGCACGCTTGAATTGCCGGCGACACGGGGCCGCATCACCGACCGCAACGGCCAGATGCTGGCATCGTCGTTGCCGGTGAAAGCCATCTGGGCGATTCCCGAGGACGTGACGGGTACGTCGGACGACAAGCTGCGACAAATGGCCAAGCTGCTCGAAATGAGCGAGCGCGACCTGCGCAAAAAGCTGGACTCCGACAAGACCTTCGTCTATTTGAAGCGGCAGGTCGAGCCCGATGTGGCGGACAAGGTCATGAAGCTCGGCATCCCCGGGATCTCGACCAAGAAAGAATACAAGCGCTATTACCCCGAGGGTGAGGTGATGGCGCATATCGTCGGTTTCACCAACGTCGAGGACAAGGGCCAGGAAGGCATGGAACTGGCATTCCAGAACAACCTGGCAGGCACGCACGGCAGTCGCCGGGTGATCAAGGACCGCCTCGGGCGCATCGTGGAGGATATCGAATCGGTCCGCCATCCGCATGACGGCAAGGATTTGACGCTGTCGATCGATCGCAAGATTCAGTACATCGCCTATTCACATTTGAAGGAAGCGGTGGAGAAGCACAAGGCCAAGGCGGCAGGCATCGTCGTGCTGGACGCGAAAACCGGCGAAGTGCTGGCGCTGAGCAACCTCCCGACCTATAACCCCAATGACCGCGGCCGGCTGACCGGCGCTCAGCTTCGCAACCGGGTGCTGACGGATACCTTCGAGCCGGGCTCGACGATGAAGCCGTTCGCCATTGCGTTGGCATTGGAGAACAATCTGGTGACGCCGCAGACGAACATCCAGACCGCGCCGGGCCGGCTCACCATCGGACGGGCATCCATCGGCGATGCGCATCCGCATGGCATGCTGACGGTGTCGCAGGTGCTCGAGAAGTCGTCCAACGTCGGTACCGCAAAGCTTGCGCTGCAGATGAAGCCGGAGCAGATGTGGGAATTGTTCACCACGGTCGGCTTTGGCCAGGCGCCCAAACTGGACTTCCCAGGCGCGGTGGCCGGGCGGGTACGTCCGCACAAATCCTGGAAGCCGATCGAACAGGCGACCATGAGCTACGGTCATGGTATCTCGACCTCGCTGATCCAGATGGCGCGCTCGTATCTCATCTTCGCCCGCGACGGCGACATGATCCCGACGTCGCTGATGAAGGTGGACACGCCGCCGGCAGGGCAGCGGGTGATTTCGGAAAAGACCGCGCGGAATGTGCGCGCCATGCTGGAAATGGCCGCCGGCCCGGAAGGTACTGCTCCCAAGGCGCAGGTTCCGGGATACCGGGTGGCCGGCAAGACAGGAACCGCGCACAAGCTCGTCGGCGGCCAGTACGCGAACAAGTATGTGTCGTCCTTCGTCGGCTTCGCACCGGTATCCGACCCGCGGATCATTGTCGCTGTCATGGTCGACGAGCCGTCCAACGGCATGCACTACGGCGGCCAGGTGGCGGCGCCGATCTTTTCTGCAGTCGTTGCCAATGCGTTGCGCGCGATGAACGTCGCGCCCGATTCGTCGGTAACCGACATCATCATCCCTCCGGTCGAACTGAAGGAGAGCCTGTGATGCAGGTGCGCACACCGGACGCCGGAGCCGGCGCGATCAGCGTCGCGGACATTCTCGATTGGCTGCACACGGCGGCGCCCGAGGCCCAGCTTTCGTCGGACTCCCGCAGCATCACGAGCGGCGATGTATTTATTGCCTATCCAGGGGAAACCGCGGATGGCCGCGACTACATTTCCCAGGCAATCGCGCGAGGCGCCAGGGCGGTAATTTATGAAGCCGCCGGCTTCCACTGGGACGCCGGCTGGACAGTGCCGCATCTCGCGGTGCCGGACCTGAAAAAGATCGCCGGCTTTGTCGCGAATGCCTATTACGATCAACCTGACGCCGAGATGTTTTCCGTTGCGGTCACCGGCACCAACGGCAAGACCTCCTGCAGTCACTGGCTGGGTACGCTGTTGTCGCGCCTCGGCGATCCGACTGCCGTGGTGGGAACACTGGGCGTGGCGATGTTCCGGCGCGGCGGTCATGACGGCTTCAGCAGCACCGGCTACACCACGCCGGATGCCGTGCTGCTGCAACGCAGGCTCGCATCGCTGCGCACCAGCGGCGCAAAGGCGCTGGCGATCGAAGCATCGTCGATCGGACTGGAGCAGGGGCGCCTTCATGGTTTGCATATCGATGTCGCGCTCTTCACCAATTTCACCCGCGATCACCTTGACTATCACGGCGACATGGCTACCTATGAAGCAGCCAAGGCAGTCCTGTTCGACTGGCCGGGACTCAAGCACGCGGTGATCAATCTTGATGACGGCATGGGCCGGCGGCAGATGCAGCGGCTGCATCAGTCGCGCCCGCAGCTTGGCCTGATCGGATACAGCATTGAAGGCCGCACCGAAGGAAGCGTGCCCTGCCTGCATGCCAGCGACATCCGCAGCAACCACGCCGGTACCGCGTTTCAACTTGCTTCGCCGTTCGGCTCGGCGCAGGTCAAGACGCACTTGGTAGGACAGTTCAATGTCAGCAATGTGCTTGGCATCCTCGGCGTGCTGCTGGCAAAAGGAATCGCGTTGAAAGCGGCAGTCGAAGCGGTGGAGTCGCTGACCGCGGTGCCGGGACGCATGGAGCAATTGGGAGGACAGGAAGCGCCGCTGGTGGTGATCGATTATGCGCACACACCGGATGCGCTGGAAAAGACGCTGGCGACGCTGCGGCAGGTCGCGCAGCAGCGGGGAGGACAGTTGTGGTGCGTGTTCGGCTGCGGCGGCGACCGCGATCCGGGCAAGCGGCCGCAGATGGGCGCCGTATCGGAAACGGCGGACCATATTATCGTGACCAGCGATAATCCGCGCAACGAGGAGCCGGCGGGAATACTGGCCCAGATCGTGGAAGGGATCGATGCCAAACGCAAGGCGACGGCGGCACCACTTGTCATTGAAGACCGCGCCGCCGCCATCCTGTGGGCGGTACGTCACGCGGCAAAACCGGATGTGGTTCTTCTGGCCGGCAAGGGCCATGAACCCTACCAAGAGATAAAAGGCAAAAAATTGCCGTTTCTGGATGCGGACCATGCGGCACTCGCATTGGCCGCACGAGCAACAATGAAGGGGAATAGTTAATGAAGTTGTCTTTGGCTGATATCCAGCCATGGATCGTTGATGCCGCGATCGAAGGGGAAGCGGCAAACGTGGCATTCGACGGCGTGTCCACCGACAGCCGCAGCGTCGCGCCGTCCAGCCTGTTCGTCGCCCTGCGCGGCGAGCGGTTCGACGCGCATGACTTTCTGCAGGAAGTGGCGGCGAAAGGCGTCGCGGCCGTGATGGTGGAACGTGTTCCGCAGGGATTGACGGTGCCGGCGCTGGTAGTGCCAGATACACGCGTTGCATTGGGAGAGCTGGCACGCGGATGGCGGCAGCGGTTTGGATTGCCTGTCATCGGCGTCACCGGCAGCAACGGCAAGACCACCGTCAAGGAAATGATCGCATCCGTCCTCAAGGCGGCGTTCGGCGATGAGTCCATCCTCGCCACGCGCGGCAATCTGAATAACGATATTGGCGTGCCGCTCACGGTGTTCCGTCTCGAAGCGAATTTAAAGGCCGCGGTGATTGAACTTGGCATGAATCATCCGGGTGAGATCGCCACGCTTGCGGCCATCGCGCAGCCCGTCGTCGGACTGGTCAATAATGCACAGCGCGAACACCAGGAATTCATGGAAAGCGTCGAGGCGGTCGCGAAGGAAAACGGCGCTGTCATCCAGGGCCTGCCGGCGGACGGCATCGCGGTGTATCCGGCGGATGATCCTTACACAACACTATGGCGCGCCTATGCCGGGCAGCGCCGGAGCATGACATTCGGGCTATCCGCGGATGCGGATGTGACCTGTACTTTTCGAGTGAACGATTTCGGCAGTGATCTGTCCATTACTGCCTGCGGGAAACATTTCCAGGTGAAGCTGTCCGCGGCGGGTGAGCACAATGTGCGCAACGCACTTGCCGCAACAGCATGCACGCTGGCGATCGGTATTCCGCAGGAGGCAGTAATCCGAGGTCTGCAGGCATTCGCGCCGGTCAACGGCCGGCTGCAACGCAAGACCGCAAAGAATGGTGCGCTTGTCATCGATGATACCTATAACGCCAACCCCGACTCGGTACGGGCGGCGATTGATGTGTTGTCGAATACGACGGCGCCCCGCGTGCTGGTGCTGGGCGACATGGGAGAGGTGGGCGACGAAGGCCCGCAGTTCCATGACGAGATCGGCGGTTACGCACGGCAGCGCGGCATCGAACAGCTATTCACCCTTGGCCAGCTGGCGCGTCACGCGTCGGCAGCATTTGGCGGGGGCGCGCGGCATTTCGATGACATCGGGTTACTGAATCAGGCAGTGGAAGCAGGCACTCAACCGAACACGACGGTGCTGGTGAAAGGCTCGCGCTTCATGAAAATGGAGCGGGTGGTCCAGCATCTCGTGAATCCCGATTCATCCGGACAAGTACAGGAAACCCATTAACATGCTGCTTTGGTTGGCACAATATTTTCAACAGGAAGTGGGACCTCTCCGGGTCTTCAACTTCATCACCTTCCGCGCGGTGTTTGCCACACTGACCGCGCTCGGGATCGGCCTTATCGCCGGCCCGGCGGTGATCCGCATGCTGACCAGGCTGAAGGTCGGTCAGGCAGTCCGCACCAACGGACCGCAGACCCATTTGATCAAGACCGGCACGCCGACCATGGGCGGCGCGCTGATTCTCCTTTCCATCGGCATCGCTACCCTGCTGTGGTCCGACTGGAGCAACCGCTTCATCTGGGTGGTGCTCGTCGTGACGCTCGGCTATGGCGCCATCGGCTGGGTTGATGACTATCGCAAGGTGGTCTACAAGAACCCGGACGGCATGTCGTCCAAGGAAAAGTATTTCTGGCAATCGCTGATCGGCATCGCCGCCGCGATCTATCTCGCCTTCTCGGTATCGGCGCCGACCAACACCCAGGTGCTCGGGCTGTTCATCGAATGGGTGCAGTCGGGCTTCAATATCGACCTGCCGCCGAAAGCGGACTTCATCGTGCCTTTCTTCAAGACGATCAGCTATCCGCTCGGCGTGTGGGGCTTCATCCTGCTGACCTACCTGGTCATCGTCGGCACTTCCAATGCGGTCAATCTCACCGACGGCCTCGACGGCCTGGCGATCATGCCGACGGTCATGGTGGGCACGGCACTGGGCTTGTTCGCCTACCTGACCGGCAGCGCGGTGTTTTCGAAGTACCTGCTGATTCCCTACATTCCCGGTGCTGCCGAGCTGCTCATTTTCTGCGGGGCGATGGCCGGCGCGGGCCTTGCGTTCCTCTGGTTCAACGCGCATCCCGCACAGGTCTTCATGGGCGACGTCGGCGCGCTGGCGCTTGGCGGCGCACTCGGCACCATCGCGGTCATCGTGCGGCAGGAAGTGGTGCTGTTCATCATGGGCGGCATCTTCGTGGTGGAAACCCTGTCGGTGATGCTGCAGGTCGGCTACTTCAAGTACACGAAGAAGCGCTTTGGCGTCGGACGCCGCATCCTCCTGATGGCGCCGCTGCACCATCATTTCGAACAGAAGGGCTGGAAGGAAACGAAGGTCGTGGTCCGTTTCTGGATCATCACCATGATGCTGGTGCTGTTTGGTCTCTCCACACTGAAGCTGCGCTGATGAATTACCAAGGCAAACACGTTCTCGTTCTCGGACTCGGCGAATCCGGCATGGCCATGGCGCTATGGCTGGCACGCTGCGGCGCGACCCTGCGCGTGGCCGATACGCGGGCCGAACCAGCCCGCCTGGGAGAATTGCGCAGCAACTTGCAGGCGACCATGCCGGCGCTGGAATTCGTCGGCGGCCCATTCGAGGCCGCGCTTCTGGACAGCGTCGATTTCGTCGCAGTGAGTCCGGGCCTCGCACCCGGACGCGATCTCGCCGCATTGCTGCCGGTTGCACAGGAAAAAAACATCCCGGTATGGGGCGAGATCGAATTATTCGCGCAAGCCCTTTCCGCCTTGCGCGAGGAGCGCGGATATTCGCCGAAGGTGATCGCCATTACCGGCACCAACGGCAAGACCACGGTCACCAGCCTGACCGGACTGCTGTGCAGGCGTGCCGGAATGACGGTGCAGGTGGCGGGCAATATCAGCCCGGCGGCGCTCGATGTTCTGCGTACCGCGCTCGACAGCGACAATCTGCCACAGGCATGGGTGCTCGAACTGTCAAGCTTCCAGTTGCACACCACGTTCAGCCTGAAAAGCGATGCGGCGACCGTGTTGAATGTCACGCAGGATCACCTCGACTGGCATGGCGACATGGAAGCATACGCCGCCGATAAGGCACGCATCTTCGGTGCGCATACCGTGCGTGTCCTGAACCGCGACGACGCGCGCGTAATGCAAATGGCATCGCCGCTTTTGCCCGTGGTGACTTTCGGTACGGATGAACCCTCGCTGCCGGACTGTCTCGGTCTGGTCGACGAAAACGGCATGCAATGGCTGTCTGTCGCCGTTACCTCCGATGAAGGCGAACAGCCGAAGCGTCGCAAGAAAGAAATGGTCGAGGTCCCCGTCAGCGTCAATCGACTGATGCCGGCGGATGCCTTGCAGATCCGTGGCCGCCACAATGCGGTCAATGCACTTGCCGCGCTGGCCTTGTGCCGCGCCATCGGCCTGCCGATGGCGCGCCTGCTGCACGGCCTGCGCGAATATCGCGGCGAGCCACATAGGGTGGAAATGATCGCCAACGTCGGCGGCGTGGATTATTACGACGACAGCAAAGGTACCAATGTCGGCGCAACGGTCGCCGCCTTGAACGGCCTCGGCCAGAGCGGCGGCGGACGCCTGGTGCTTATCGCGGGCGGCGAAGGCAAAGGACAAGATTTTTCGCCCTTGCTGGAGCCGGTTGCCAAGTTCGTGCGCGCTGTCCTGCTGATCGGCAAGGATGCCCCGGCAATACGCGCAGCGGTAGAGTCATCGGGCGTGGAGCTGGTCGACTGTGCAACGCTGGAGGAAGCCGTCGGGAAGGCTGCCGAATTCGCGCAGTCCGGCGATGCGGTATTGCTGTCGCCCGCCTGCGCCAGTCTCGACATGTTCCGCAACTATGAACATCGCGCGGAAGTCTTCGTGGAAGCGGTGCGTGAACTTGCCCTGTCGCGCGGCGAGGTGATTGCATGAAATTCACTTTGCCCCTGTTTTCCACCCCGGCACCACCGCTGGCACGCGGCGCCGGACAGCGCTCGAAGATGATGGAATACGACCAGCCGCTGGCCTGGGTCGTCCTGCTGCTGATGCTGTTCGGCATGGTGATGGTCTACTCGGCATCGATTTCCCTGCCCGACTCGCCGAAGTACGCAAACTACAAGAATTCGCATTTCCTGGTTCGCCAGGCGATCTTCGTCACGGTCGCCATCGTCGCCGGCCTGCTGGCCTTCCGGGTCAAGATCGAAACCTGGCAGCGCTACGCGCCTCACCTGTTCGTCATCACGATGGTGCTGCTGGTGCTCGTGCTGGTGCCCGGCCTGGGAAAGGGCGTCAACGGCGCCAAGCGCTGGCTGTCGTTCAAGGTATTCAACCTGCAGCCGTCGGAAATGATGAAGCTGTTCGTTGTGCTGTACGCCGCCGACTACACGGTGCGCAAGCAGCAGGTCATGCACAAGCTCACCAAGGGTTTCCTGCCGATGACGGTCGCGATTGGCGTGGTCGGACTGCTGCTCCTGCTGGAGCCGGACCTCGGCGCCTTCGGCGTGATCGTCTGCATCGCGATGGGCATCCTGTTCCTGGGCGGCATCAATGGCATCTGGTTCGGCGGTATCGGCGCCACGCTGGTCGGCATCTTCAGCATGGTGATCCTGCTCTCGCCATGGCGGCGCGAGCGCATCTTTGCCTATCTCAATCCGTGGGAAGAAGAAAACGCACTCGGCAAGGCATACCAGCTTTCGCATTCGCTGATTGCATTCGGCCGCGGCGAGCTGTTCGGCGTCGGCCTCGGCGGCAGCGTCGAAAAACTGCATTACCTGCCGGAAGCGCATACCGACTTCCTGCTGGCAGTGATCGGCGAAGAGCTTGGTTTTGCCGGCGTCCTGGTCGTGGTGACGGCCTTCTACTGGATCATCAAGCGCGCATTCGAAATCGGACGCCAATCCATTGCGCTCGACCTGACCTTCGCAGGTTTGGCAGCGAAAGGCATCGGCATCTGGATCGGTGTGCAGGCATTCATCAACATGGGCGTGAATCTCGGCCTGCTACCGACCAAGGGATTGACGCTGCCATTGATGAGCTATGGCGGCTCGGGCGTGGTGATTAATTGCATTGGCCTGGCGATCCTGCTGCGTATCGACTACGAAAATCGCATCCTGATGCGCGGAGGCCGGGTATGAAGCCGGGCAAGCGACTGATGATCATGGCGGCCGGGACCGGCGGGCACATCTTCCCCGGTTTGGCAATCGCACAAACCATGCAGGCACGCGGCTGGCAGGTGTCCTGGCTCGGGACGCAGCATGGCATGGAGCGCGACATCGTACCGAAGCACAGGATCGAGATGGATTCGATCGACTTCGCCGGCGTGCGCGGCAAGGGCCTTGCGCATACCGCGAAGGGCGCGCTGAAACTCGCGGCCGGCATCGGCGCCTGCTTCAGCATCATCGGCCGCCGCAAGCCGGATGTGGTGCTCGGCATGGGCGGCTATGTGACGGTTCCGGGCGGGATGATGGCGAAGGCGCGCGGCGTGCCGCTGGTGCTCGTCAATGCGGACGCGGCCCTCCTGCTGTCAAACAAAACACTGGCACCCTTCGCGCAACGGGTGCTGTTCGGATTCCCGGGCGACTTCGGCAGCGCAGCGTCCAAGGCAATGGTCAGCGGCAATCCGGTGCGCACCGAGATTAGCAATCTGCCCGCGCCCGCGCAGCGATTCGCCGGCCGCAGCGGCCCGCTGAAAATCCTGGTCGTTGGCGGCAGCCTGGGCGCCAAGGTGCTGAACGAAGCGGTGCCGGCGGCACTGGCACTGTTGCCGGCGGCGGAGCGGCCGGTGGTGACGCACCAGTCGGGCCGGCAGCATATCGACGCGCTGCGGAGCGCCTACGCGAATGCGCAAGTGAATGCAGAAGTCGTCGATTTCATCGACGACATGGCGCGCCGTTATGCGGAGGCGGACCTCGTGATCTGCCGTGCCGGTGCAATCACCGTATCCGAACTGACCGCGGCCGGCGTGGCAAGCGTGCTGGTGCCGTTCGTCGCCAGCACGACATCCCACCAGCGCGACAACGCGCAGTGGATGGCCCATCAGAAAGCGGCGGTGCATCTGCCGCAAGGCGAGTTGTCGGCCGAGCGGCTGGCGGACATGCTGCGTTCACTGAACCGGCAAGCCTGCCTGACCATGGCGGAAGCGGCCCATGCTCTCGGGCGGCGTTCCGCGAATGAAACAATTGCAAACATACTGGAAGAACTGGCCGGACATTAATGAAACACAAAGTTAAAAACATCCATTTCGTCGGTATAGGCGGCTCCGGCATGAGCGGCATCGCGGAGGTACTGCTGAACCTCGGCTATACCGTCTCCGGCTCCGATCTAGGCAGCAATGCGGCGACGGTGCGCCTGGCGGAACTGGGCGCGAAAGTCAGCCAGGGTCATTCGGCCCAGAATATCGACGGCGCGGATGCGATCGTCACATCGACTGCCGTCAAGCCAGACAATCCGGAAGTCATCGCAGCACGTGCACGGCGAATCCCGATCGTGCCGCGCGCCATCATGCTGGCGGAATTGATGCGCCTGAAGCAGGGCATCGCCATCGCCGGCACGCATGGCAAGACCACGACCACCAGCTTGGTGGCGAGCGTGCTGGCGGAAGGCGGACTCGATCCGACCTTCGTGATCGGCGGGCGGCTGAACAGTGCCGGCGCGAACGCGAAGCTCGGCGCCGGCGACTTCATCGTTGCCGAGGCCGATGAGTCGGACGCCTCCTTCCTGAACCTGTCGCCATGCATCGAAGTGATCACCAATATCGATGCCGATCATATGGAAACCTATGATCACAGCTTCGCAAAGCTGAAGCAGGCATTCGTCGAGTTCACCCAGCGCCTTCCGTTCTATGGCGTTGCCATGCTGTGCATCGACGACGCCAACGTTCGCGAAATCATGCCGTTCATTTCCAAGCCGATCACTACCTATGGCTTCCATGAAGAAGCCCAGGTACGGGCTGTCGATGCTAGGGCGGTGGACGGCCACATGGTGTTCACGGTGCTGCAGGATGGCTACGAGGCGATGGAAGTGCGCTTGAACCAGCCGGGCATGCACAACGTGCAGAATGCCTGCGCTGCGATCGCGATCGCCCGCGAAGTCGGCGTGGACGATCGTGCTACGCAGAAGGCGCTGATGGAATTCAATGGCGTGGGCCGGCGATTCACCCGTTATGGCGATATCAAGCTGCCGGGCGGGGGCGCGTTCACGCTGGTGGACGACTACGGGCATCACCCGGTTGAGACTGCCGCCACGCTCGCTGCCGCTCGCGGCGCCTATCCGGGACGCAGGCTCGTGCTGGCATTCCAGCCGCACCGCTTCACCCGGACGCGCGATCTGTTCGAGGACTTCGTCAAGGTGTTGTCGACCGCCGACGCGCTGGTCCTGGCGGAAGTCTACGCCGCCGGCGAGCAGCCGATCGTCGCCGCAGACGGCCGCGCACTGGCGCATGCACTGCGGGTGGTGGGCAAGGTGGAGCCGATCTTCGTTGAAGATATCGCCGATATGCCGGACAGCATCGTGAGCATGGCCCGCGATGGCGATGTGGTGATCACGATGGGTGCGGGATCGATCAGCGGCGTGCCCGGAAAGCTGGCGGCGTTGAAAAGTTAAAGGAATGGCTCCTTCCCCCTCTTGGGGGGAAGGTTGGGATGGGGGTAGTTAGGTTGAGCAATTGCATGCGGTAGCTCGACCTCACTACCCCCACCCTAACCCTCCCCCTTGCAGGAGGAGGGAACCGGTAAGTAATACTGAATGAGTAAACAGACATGACACAACATTTCGGAAAAGTAGGCGTACTCTTCGGCGGCCGTTCAGCGGAGCGCGAAGTTTCGCTGATGTCCGGCAGCGGCGTTCTGAAGGCCTTGCAAAGCAAGGGCATCGATGCGCATCCGTTCGACCCCGCAGAGCGCAGCCTCGCCGCACTCGCTGCGGAAAAATTCGACCGCGTATTCATTGCGTTGCACGGCCGTTATGGTGAAGACGGCACCCTGCAAGGCGTGCTGGAACAGCTCGGCATTCCCTACACCGGTTCCGGCGTGATGGCGTCGTCGATCGGCATGGACAAAGTGATGACGAAGCGTATCTGGCTCAGCCACAGCCTGCCGACACCGCGCTTCGTGGTCCTCGACTCCAAGGAAGCAACGGCGGAGGAGCTGCGTGCCGTGCCGGACGAACTCGGCCTGCCGCTGATGCTGAAAGCGCCGCATGAGGGCTCCACCATCGGCATCAGCAAAGTGACCGGCTATTCGGAGATGAAGGAAGGATTCACGCATTGCGCAAAGTACGACGACGTCGTGCTCGCCGAGGAATTCATCACCGGCCGTGAACTGACCGTGCCCGTGCTCGGTGCCGGGCGCACCGCGCGTGCATTGCCGATCGTCGAGATCCGCGCGCCGCAAGGCAATTACGACTACCAGAACAAGTACTTCAGCGACGACACGCAGTACCTGTGTCCCGCGCCGCTCGATGACGGCCTCACCAAGCGCATCCAGTCGCTCGCGGTGCGTGCGTACAACGCATTGGGCAGTTCCGGCTGGGCGCGAGTGGATTTCATGCTGCGCGCAACCGACAATGAACCGTTCCTGTTGGAAATCAATACCTCGCCGGGCATGACCGGACATTCTCTTGTGCCGATGTCGGCGAAGGCTGCCGGTGTGAGCTATGAAGACCTGTGTGTCGAGATCCTGCGTTCCGCCGACCTGGACCTGGCCCAGTCGGAAAACTGGAAACCGGTTTGATAACGAAGATTGACTGACCATGTGGCACGACATCCGAATGCTTAACGCAACCACCAATGCCTTGCTCGGCCTGCTGGCGCTCAGCCTGCTGTCGAGCGCCGTCTGGTGGGTCGCGCAGCGGCCGATGTTTACGCTGAAGTCCATCCGTATCGAAAGCGCCCAGGAAGACGCGCTGCGCTACGTGAATCCGTCAACGGTCAGGACGACCGCGGTGCCACGGATCAAGGGCAATTTCTTCACTGTCGATCTCAACCAGGTGCGGCTGGCGTTCGAGGTGGTGCCCTGGGTCCGCCGGGCGGCAGTGCGGCGGGAATGGCCGAACGAGCTGATCGTCACGATCGAGGAGCATCAGCCACTGGGAACCTGGGGTGACGACGGCCGCTTGTTGTCCGTAAAAGGCGATGTGTTCACCGCCAATCTCGCCGAAGCCGAGGAAGACGGTGAACTGCTTGAGTTCGCCGGACCGGAAGGCAGCGAAAAGGAAGTGGTGGCACGTTACCGCGACCTGCAGCAATGGTTTTCGCCGGTCAAGCTCGCGCCGCAGGCGGTGCAGTTGTCGGGGCGCTATGCGTGGAGCATCCGGCTCGACAACGGCATGACGGTGGAACTGGGGCGGGAACAGACCGAAACGACATTGAAGGACCGGGTGGATCGCCTCGTCGGCATCTATCCACAGTTGGTGGCGCGGCTGCAGGACCGGATTGAAAGTGTGGATATGCGTTATCCGAATGGCTTTGCATTGAAGGCACAGGGACTGGCGTTCGGACTCGATCATAAAAAAAAGTAAGCAGATAAACATGACAAAAGACGCAAAGAATTTGATTGTCGGCCTCGACATCGGCACATCGAAAGTGGTGGCGGTGGTGGCGGAAGTCATGCCCAATGGCCGGCATGAGGTGATCGGCCTCGGCCAGCATGAATCGAAGGGCTTGAAGAAGGGCGTGGTGGTCAATATCGAGGCGACCGTCGAATCGATACAACGCGCGCTGGAAGAAGCCGAGCTCATGGCCGACTGCAAGATCCGCAACGTCTACACCGGCATCGCCGGCAGTCATATCCGCAGCTTCAATTCCAGCGGCATGGTCGCGATCAAGGACAAGGAAGTCACCGCCACCGATGTGGCACGGGTGATCGAGACCGCCAAGGCGGTCAATATCCCGACCGACCAGCAATTGCTGCACACGGTGCCGCAGGAATTCATCGTCGACAGCCAGGAAGACGTGCGCGAGCCGATCGGCATGAGCGGTATCCGGCTGGAAGTAAAGGTCCACATCGTGACCGGCGCCGTGTCCGCCGTGCAGAACATCGTCAAGTGCGTGCGCCGCTGCGGCCTCGAGGTATCCGACCTGATCTTGCAACCGATGGCATCCGCCGATGCGGTGCTGACGCCGGACGAGAAGGAACTCGGCGTGGTGCTGATTGATATCGGCGGCGGCACCACCGACGTTGCGATCTTTACCGAAGGAGCGATCCGCCATACGGCAGTGATCCCGATCGCCGGCGACCAGATCACCAATGACATCGCGATGGCCTTGCGCACCCCGACCGCCGAAGCGGAGGAGATCAAGCTGCGTTACGGCGTCTGCAAGCAGGTGCTCGCCGATCCGGGCGAATCACTGGAAGTGCCGGGTCTCGGCGACCGTGGTCCGCGCACCTTGTCCCGCCAGGCCCTGGCAGCGGTGATCGAGCCGCGCGTCGAGGAATTGTTCGCGTTGGTGCACCAGGTGGTACGCGAGTCGGGCTACGAGGAAGTGCTGTCGTCGGGCATCGTCCTGACCGGCGGCTCTGCAATGATGCCGGGCATGGTGGAACTGGCGGAAGACATCTTCTTGAAACCGGCGCGCCTCGGCGTGCCGGAGTACAGCGGGCAGCTGGCGGACGTGGTGCGCAGCCCGCGGTATTCGACGGTGCTGGGTTTGTTGTTGGAAGCAAAGAAGCAGTATCTCCGCGGTCATATCGTCACACGCCAGGATGGTTCGGTGAAGGCGATCTGGCAGCGGATGAAGGAATGGTTTCTGGGAAATTTTTAAGGTGGTTGGCAGTTGGTGCTTTTCATTCACAAACGGACTGTCAACGTGAAAGGAAAAGCTCCTTCCCCCTGAAAAGGGGAGGGAACCCTGAAGTGATTGGAAGTACGACTTGGTATTTTTTAAATGCGTTTAATTTGTCATTAACCGCAGTTTGCAGTTGCTAGTCGCCACGTCGCGTGGTGCCTATCGACTGAAAACTGCATCTTGGATAAGGGAGTCATCATGGAAATCGATATGGTAGACAATGCATCACTTGGCACGGTAATCAAGGTCGTCGGCGTCGGCGGTGCAGGCGGCAACGCAGTGCAGCACATGATCAACAAGGGTGTGTCCGGAGTGGAGTTCATCGCCGCCAACACTGATGCGCAGGCGCTCAAGCAGTCGGCCGCGCATAACGTGATCCAGATCGGCGAGACCGGCCTTGGCGCTGGCATGAAACCGGAAGTCGGCCGCGCTCTGGCGGAAGAATCGCGTTCCCGCATTGAGGATGCGCTGCGCGGCGCGCACATGGTGTTCATCGCTGCAGGCATGGGCGGCGGCACCGGCACCGGCGCGGCACCGATCGTCGCGCAGGTGGCGAAGGAGCAGGGCGCATTGACCGTTGCGGTGGTGTCCAAGCCGTTCTCCTACGAAGGCGCGAAGTGCATGGAAATCGCCGACGAGGGCCTGGAAGCGTTGAGCCAGCACGTCGATTCCCTGATCGTGATCCTGAACGAGAAGCTGGAAGAGATCTACGAAGACGACAGCATGATCGAATGGCTGCAGCATGCGGATGACGTGTTGAACAACGCCGTCGCCGGTATCGCGGAGATCATCAACGTGCCGGGTCATATCAACGTCGACTTCAACGACGTCAAGACGATCATGGGCGAACAGGGCAAGGCAATGATGGGAACGGCAACCGCCTCCGGCGTCGACCGTGCGCGCATTGCCGCCGAGCAGGCGGTGGCGTCGCCGCTGCTGGACGGCATCGACCTGTCCGGTGCACGGGGCGTGCTGGTCAACGTGACCGCAAGCCGTAACCTGAAAGGTAAGGAAATCAAGGAAGTCATGGCGACCGTGCGTGCATTCGCCGCGCCGGACGCGTCGATCGCGCAGGGCATCGCCTACGACGACAAGATGGGCGACGACATCCGCGTCACCGTGGTGGCGACCGGCCTTGGCCGTGCGCGCAAGAGCGTGCAGCTCGTGCAGACACCGGTGCTGCGTACCGGTACCCACAACGAGCCGATCATGGCAACCGGCGGCAGCCACGGCGTCCAGCCGACGCAATCCTTCGACGGCCTGAAGGCGCCTGCGGTATGGCGTCGCGAGTCGGCATCGGAAACCGTCCGTGCGCTGGAGAAGAACGGCATGGAAACGTATGACATCCCCGCCTTCCTGCGCAAGCAGGCCGACTGATCCTGCCATGCAAAAGTAGCAATAACAGGGCATACTGCGGTCTCACGCCGCGCCTCGCAGGCGCGGCGTTTTTCATTCATCCTGTCTATTGATACGCAAAGGAATCACCATGACCATTAAAGTCGGCGACCGCCTGCCGGAAGGAACACTGTCCGAATTCATCGACGTCGAGACGGAAGGATGCGCGCTCGGCCCGAACACGTTCAATGTCGGCGACCTCGTCAAGAACAAGAAGATCGCCATCTTCGGCCTGCCCGGCGCTTACACTCCGACCTGCTCGGCCCAGCATGTGCCTGGATATATCAAGAACGCGGACGCGCTGAAGGCGAAAGGCGTCGACGAAATCTGGTGCATTTCCGTCAATGATCCGTTCGTGATGGGCGCCTGGGGACGCCAGCAGAATGCGACCGGGGTCGTGCGCATGATGGCCGACGGCAGCGCGAAATTCACCAAGGCGCTGGGACTGGAGTTCGACCTCACCGAGCGTGGTATGGGCATTCGTTCGCAGCGTTACTCGATGCTGGTGGAAGACGGTGTCGTGAAGCAGTTCAATCTCGAACAGCCGGGCAAATTCGATGTGTCGAATGCCGAAACCTTGCTCAAGCAACTCGGCTGAACGCGTTCCAGTCGTGCAGTAACGCAATAAAAAACGGCGCATCGAGCGCCGTTTTTCTTGGGCCTGCAGCCGCCGGGTCTTGCCTTTCATGGTGCGACGACTACTTTCACCTGCGCCTCCTTCAATACCTTCGCCAATGCTTCCGGCGGGCGCGCATCGGTAATCAGCATATCGACCTGTGACAGGCTTCCCATGCGTACCAGCGCCTGCCGTCCGAATTTGTCGCGGTCCGCCACCAGCCAGACTTCCCGCGACTGCTCGATGATGGTTTGCGCCACCTTGACCTCACGGGGATCGAAATCGCGCAGCGTGCCGTCCGCCTCAATGCTGGAAATCCCGACGATGCCG
>NZ_DAIUCO010000004.1:0-54929 GCF_036846085.1 Noviherbaspirillum sp.
TGTGGAGATTTGGAATCGCACCGTCATGCTGGCGTCGACTTTGGGCAGGGAAGAATTGCTGGCCACCGATATCCAGACGCTGATGCATCGCCTGTTCTGGGAGGAAACGATCCGCCTGTTCGACGCGCAGCATCCAAATTTTTATTGCTCCTGCTCTCGTGAAAAAGTGGGCAATATGCTGAAAATGCTTGGCAAACCGGAAGTTGATTCGGCACTGGATGACCTCGGCAAGCTGGGGATCAACTGCGATTTCTGTGGCCAGCACTATGAATTCGACAGAGTGGATTGTGCACAGCTCTTCGCTACCGAAACGTCGAGCGAGGGTCTGCAGGCGCCGGGGAAATTAAAGCATTGAGAGCGTGTACACGAACTGTGGCACTGCTTCACGCGCCGAAAGCGGGTACGGCTGGCCGTCGAATCACTTCTTCACTGTATCGGAAACGACTGGCGGTGTGCTGTTCGGCTCCAGTACCTGAACGAAGAGCTCGCCTTGCTTGATCATGCCGAGCTCGTAGCGGGCGCGCTCCTCCACCGCACCAGTGCCCTCCCTCAAGTCGCGTACCTCGGAGTTCAGTTTGGCGTTGCGCGCTTTCAGCTCGTCATTTTTCTTTTGCGCGGCCACCACCTGGTTGTCGAGATCCCACACGCGGAGCCATCCTCCCTTGCCAAGCCAAAGCGGGTACTGGATCAATAACAGCAAGGCCGCAAGGCTAAGGGTAATCACGCGCATCGGATTGTTACGTTCGACGGCCCGCCAGGGGCGGCAGGTCGTCGAACCCTCGTACTTATCTCAGGTTATAAAATGCGCCGCGGCCGGGGTAGCTGGCGATATCGCCCAGGTCTTCCTCGATGCGTAGCAACTGGTTGTACTTTGCGGTACGGTCCGAACGCGACATCGAGCCGGTCTTGATCTGCAACGCATTCGTACCCACCGCGATATCGGCAATGGTCGCGTCTTCGGTCTCACCGGAACGATGGGAAATCACTGCCGTATAGCCAGCCCGCTTCGCCATTTCAATGGCGGCAAAGGTTTCCGTCAGCGTACCAATCTGGTTGATCTTGATCAAGATCGAATTGGCAATGTTCTTCTGAATGCCTTCGCGAAGGATACGGGTGTTGGTTACAAACAGGTCGTCGCCCACCAGCTGAACCTTCTTGCCCAGCGCCTGCGTCAGCGTCGCCCAGCCTTCCCAGTCATTTTCCGCCATGCCATCCTCGATGGAGATGATCGGATACTTGTCGCACCAGGTTGCCAGCAGGTTGGTGAAGTCGCCCGACGACAGGCTCAGGCCTTCGCCGTCAAGACGGTATTTACCATCCTTGTAAAACTCCGACGCGGCACAGTCCAGGCCGAGGGCGATCTGGGTGCCAGGCTCGTAGCCGGCCTGCTCGATGGCTTGCAGAATCAGCTTGATGGCCGCTTCGTGGTTATCGACCGACGGCGCAAAACCGCCCTCGTCGCCGACCGCCGTCGTCAGGCCCTTCTCATGCAGAATTTTCTTCAGGGTGTGGAACACCTCGGCGCCGTAGCGCACCGCTTCACGGAAACTCGGTGCCCCGACCGGAATGATCATGAACTCCTGCAGGTCGAGGTTGTTGTCGGCATGCGCACCGCCGTTGATGACGTTCATCATCGGCACCGGCATCTGCATTGCGCCTGAACCGCCGAAATAGCGGTACAGCGGCAGGCCGGACTCTTCTGCAGCGGCCTTGGCCACCGCCATCGACACAGCCAGCGTGGCGTTGGCGCCGAGGCGGGCCTTGTTGTCGGTGCCGTCGAGATCGATCAGGGTGCGGTCGAGGAATGCCTGTTCATTGGCGTCCAGGCCCATGATGGCTTCGGAGATTTCGGTATTGATATTTTCGCAGGCCTTCAGCACGCCCTTGCCGAGGTAGCGGCTCTTGTCGCCGTCGCGCAGCTCGATGGCTTCGCGCGAACCGGTGGACGCGCCCGATGGTACGGCGGCGCGTCCCATCACGCCGGATTCCAGCAGAACGTCGCATTCGACGGTCGGATTGCCGCGCGAGTCGATCACCTCGCGGCCAATGATATCTACGATGGCACTCATTCAAAGCTCCCTAGTCAAAAAGAATTCTGTGGTGCAGGCCTCGACGCCTGCTGCGGCGCATGGCTGGAACCGCCTGCGCATGCCGGTCTTGTAATCGAAAATCTCAGGAAAAATCGGCTTCGAGGAAGCCGGCTTCCTTGACGGACCGGTCGAGTTTAACCAGCGTCGCCAGCAGTTCCTTGATACGGAGCAATGGCACCGCATTCGGGCCGTCCGATTTCGCCTCGGCCGGGTTGGGATGGGTTTCCATGAAGAGACCGGCAATGCCGACCGCCACCGCGGCGCGCGCCAAGACCGGCACGAATTCACGCTGTCCGCCCGACGACGTCCCCTGCCCGCCCGGCAACTGGACGGAATGGGTCGCGTCGAACACGACAGGGCAGCCCGTCTCGCGCATGATGGCGAGCGAGCGCATGTCGGAAACGAGATTGTTGTAGCCGAATGAGACGCCGCGTTCGCAGGCCATGAAATTATCTTCCGGCAGCCCTGCTTCCCGGGCCGCATCGCGTGCCTTGTCGATCACGTTTTTCATGTCGTGCGGCGCGAGGAACTGGCCCTTCTTGATATTGACCGGCTTGCCGGACTGCGCGCAGGCCCGGATGAAGTCGGTCTGGCGGCACAGGAAGGCCGGTGTCTGCAGCACATCGACGACAGCGGCAACCGGCTTGACCTCATCGATCTCGTGAATGTCGGTCAATACCGGAACCCCAATTTCCCGTTTGACCGTGGCGAGTATCTCCAGCCCTTTTTCCATGCCCAGCCCGCGAAACGATGTGCCGGACGAACGGTTGGCCTTGTCGAACGAGGATTTGTAGATGAACGGGATGCCGAGTTCAGCTGTGATTTCCTTCAGCCGCCCGGCGGTATCGAGCGCCATCTGCTCGGATTCGATCACGCACGGACCGGCAATCAGGAAGAATGGCTTGTCGAGACCGACATCGAAACCGCAGAGTTTCATGCTGCCTTCCTTTCGGACGATGCCTGCTTGCGGGCGAGCGCCGCCTTGATGAACGAAATGAACAGCGGATGCCCGTCGCGCGGCGTGGATTTGAACTCCGGGTGGTACTGCACGCCGACATACCATGGATGCGCATTCTCGCCGGTACGCGGTAATTCCATGATTTCACACAGTTCCTCGGTCGGCGTTCTGGCCGACACGATCAAACCTGCTTCTTCCACGCGGCTGAGATAGTGATTGTTGGCTTCGTAGCGGTGGCGATGGCGTTCCGTCACCACCGGACCGTAGATCTCCGCTGCGAGGGTGCCGGGCTTGACGGCGCAGGTCTGCGCGCCCAGCCGCATTGTGCCGCCGAGGTCGGAGTCCGCATCACGCCTTTCCACCTTGCCGTCATGGTTTTGCCATTCGGTGATCAGTGCAACGACCGGCTGTTCGGTATCCGGATCGAATTCGGTGGAATTTGATTTGGTCAATCCGGCCTTGTGACGTGCAAACTCGATCAGCGCGACCTGCATGCCAAGGCAGATGCCGAGATAAGGCACTTTGTGTTCGCGAGCGTATTTTGCAGCGGCAATCTTGCCTTCCACGCCACGCTTGCCAAACCCGCCCGGGACCAGGATGGCATCGTACTTCGCCAAACCGGCAGTGCCGCTGGCTTCGATTTCCTCGGAGTCGATGTACTCGATATTGACCCGGCTCTCGGTATGGATGCCGGCATGCCGCAGCGCTTCGGTCAGCGACTTGTAGGATTCGGTAAGGTCGACATATTTGCCCACCATTCCGATCGTAACTTGCTGCTTCGGATTTTCAAGGGCATGGACCAGCCTGGTCCAGACGGACAGGTCAGCCGGCTTGGGCGACAGGCCGAGCTTTTCGCAGACAATCGCGTCCAGGCCCTGGTCGTGCAGCATCTGCGGAATCTTGTAGATCGTATCCGCATCCCAGACCGAGATTACGGCGTCTTCCTGCACATTCGAGAACAGCGAAATTTTGGCGCGTTCGTCGTCAGGAATCGGACGGTCGGCGCGGCACAGCAGCGCGTCGGGCGAAATACCGATTTCACGCAGCTTCTGCACACTATGCTGGGTCGGTTTGGTCTTGAGTTCGCCGGCCGATGCAATAAATGGCACCAGCGTCAAATGCACGAATGCCGCCGCATTGCGGCCTGCCCGCAGGCTGAGCTGGCGGGCAGCCTCGAGAAATGGCAGCGATTCGATATCGCCGACAGTGCCGCCGATTTCGACCATTGCGACATCGAAACCCTCGGAACCGCGATAAATGTAGTCCTGGATCTCGTTCGTGATGTGCGGAATCACCTGCACCGTCTTGCCGAGATACTCGCCGCGGCGTTCCTTGCGGATCACCGATTCGTAGATCTGGCCGGTGGTGAAGTTGTTGACCTTCCTCATCTTTGCAGTGATGAACCGCTCGTAGTGGCCGAGGTCGAGGTCGGTTTCCGCGCCGTCGTCGGTCACGAAGACCTCGCCGTGCTGGAAAGGACTCATGGTACCCGGGTCCACATTGATGTACGGATCGAGTTTGAGGAGGGTGACTTTGAGGCCGCGCGATTCGAGGATGGCGGCCAGAGACGCGGCGGCGATTCCCTTGCCAAGGGAAGATACGACGCCGCCTGTGACGAATACAAACTTGGTCATTGCTGAATGTGCCGGACGGCACGTGCGGGAAATTCAAATTATAACGCAAACCGTTTGCCGGATTCCCGGCTTTGCCGTTCGTCGTGCCTCGCGCACGAAAGTATTTGCCGTTCAGGGCGTATAGGAAAATTGCAGGCGGATAAAATTTTGCGATCCGGTCGAATCCGGTAACGCCCTGATTTCATTGCCCCGTCGCACAATGGAAAACAGCAAACCGTATGAACCTTCCATCCACGCGACGCCAGCCTCCACCTCGCCCACGGCGCGTTTCGGCTTCACCGTATGCGGATCGCCGCTGGAGAAATAGCCGCCTTGCAAGGTGGCATTGTGGGCAACCGCCCTGCCGTCAAGCCGAAAAAAACCGTGCAGTGTCGATGCCCCCGGCAATGCCGCCAACCGTCCGGCCCGTACCAGCAGGCCGGCGCCGGCGTCCGCATGTATATTGCCGAAGCGGCCATGAAAACTCGGCGTAATGTCCAGCGACGGGGAAAGGGCCCATCGTATCGGCGCAATTTCGCCATGGAGAATCACGCCGAATTCATTTTTCACCTGGCGGCTCCATCCCTGAGGCAAAGGCTGGTTCAACAGCCGATGCAGATTCTTCTGTGTCCATTCACCGCCGGCACAAGGACCGAGGCAGCCGATGTCGATTCCCGCCCGCATATGACTGCCGTCGGAACGATGCGTTTCCTTGAAAACACCGCCGAACAGCCAGGCGGCATAGGGATGATCCGGCGCGCGTACCCGGGCCGGCGGAAGGTTGATGTCGGAGGCGGTATAGAGCTGTTGCCCGATCCGCCAGCCGAAACTTGTCGTTGACGATGGTCCTGCGACGGTTGCGCGCCGGGTATAGCGCAAGCCGCTGGAATAAAACCCGTCATCCCGGTTCAGCAACAGGCTGTCATTGTCGATGTCCAGCGCATGACTGGTCTTGCCTTCGACCGCATGACGCCGGAAATCGCTGACGAAATCGCTTACGAAGCCGGCCGCCTGCAGGGGCGCACATAAGGCAGCCAGAAGGAGAAAGGTACCGGATGCCGGGATGGATGAAGGAAGTGTCATGATCAGTGCCGTGAAGGAAGCAGGGATTGAACCATCTGGTGCACCGCCTGTGCCGCCGGTGCGGGGGACTCCATCGGAAACAGGTGGCCGCCCGGAATTTGCATGAAATGCTTGCCGACCAGCCGGCGGGTCGCCGACAAGCCAGCCTGGCGGCATTCCACCGAAGCGGCACCGCCGATGAAACCCACAGGTACCGGAAAGGATCGGCGCACCAGGCGGCCGAGATGATGTGGCAGGCTGCGGTACACCGCCGTCTCGGTCTCGCGGGTGAAGCGGAGGGTGACGCCCTCCGGATGCGCCGCCAGCCCGTGTTCGATGTAGTCGCGCAGCACTTCCGGTGGCCATGCGGCGAAAATTTTCTTGGCCGCATAATGCTGGTAGGCGGTTTCGGCATCCGGCCATTGATTGCGGCGTTTTGCGGAAAACTGGGCTGGCGAGAACCGGTCGTCGATGCCGATATGCTTTGCGATACGCAGCATTCCCGCGCGCCACCCCGCCACCACCGGCGCATCGAGCAACACCACGCAGCGAGCCACGTCAGGCCGTGCCCGGGCTGCCATCAGGCTGAGCATGCCGCCCATCGAATGTCCGACCAGGATGACCGGCTGATCGTAACGGGCCGCCAATTCATCCAGCAGTTCCCTCTTGAGTGCAGACCAGCCGTTGCGGACCGGATAGTTGGGATTATGGGCATGCATGTCAAGCGCCTGCACCTCGTAGTGGCGGCCCAAATGCTTGAAAAATTGGCGATAGGTACCGGCCGGGTAACTGTTCGCGTGTACGAAGTGGAGAATCGGTTGTGTCATCGGTGGCGCCGGCCCGCTGGGCCGGGAAATCGGTCGGCATGAAGAAGCCAAGATTGTAAAGGCAATGCCGCCGGACCGTTGCCGGCCCGTCGTGCCCTCATCATGTCAACGCCCATGCCAGTAGCGGGCGTGCTCCGTCCGGAATTCACTCATCTCGATGCGTTGCCCGAAGCGGAAACTGATCGCGCCCGACTGGTCGCTGCGAAGGCGCTGGATATCCATTTCGGCATACCGGTCGAACACTTCCTGCTTCGGATGGCGATAGCGATTGCGGTAGCCGACCTGGAATACGGCAACGGCGGGTTTCACCGCTGCCAGGAACGGCTGAGTGGACGACGTGCCGCTGCCGTGATGCGGCGCGAGCAGCACGGTTGCATGCAAGCTGTCCGACGCTTCGCTGACAAGGGCGGCTTCCTGGGCAGCCTCGATGTCGCCGGGGAGGAGAATCGAATGCTCGCCCATGGTGATTTTCAGCGTGCAGCTGCGTGCATTCGGTTTCCATTTATGGATGTCGTAACTTTCCGGCGGCGGATGCAGCATCTCGAAGCGTGCGCCGTCCCAGGTCCACGCCTGGCCCGCTTCGCAACGCCGATGCATGGGCGCGGCCTGGACGATCGCGTGATCGGCCGGAAGCGACGAGGCTGTCCAGCCCACCTTCACCTCGTCGAGAATGGAACGGGCGCCGCCGGAGTGATCGATGTCGCTGTGCGAGATCACTACGCCATCAAGTGCACCGATGCCTCGTCCGCGCAGGTACGGCAGGATGACGCGGTTGCCGCCGTCGGATTCGGGCGAATAAGCCGGACCGGTGTCATACAGCAGGCGATGATGCGCGGTCTCGACCACGACCGCCGTGCCCTGTCCTACATCGAACGCAGTCACCCACATCTGCCCGGGTTCCGGACGGGTCGGCTGGTTCAGGAGCAGCGGTATCCAGGCTGCCAGTCCGAGCCAACGCAGCGGCCAGCCGGGTGGTGCAAGCAGCCAGAGCGCGCCGATCAATGCACAGGCAAACATCCACCAGGACGGCGACGGCGCGGTCCAGACCGCCGATGGCAATTGGCTGATCCAGCCAAGGATTGCGGCGAGCCACTCGACCAGCAGATGCGCAGCGCCAAATACCCAGTTTGATATGGGAGCGGGCAGGATGCTGCCGCAGAGCGCCATCGGCGTCACAAGAAAGCTGATGACAGGTATGGCCACCGCATTGGCGATCGGACTGATCAACGAAACCTGGCCGAACAGCAGCAAGGTAAAGGGCACCAGGCCGAGCGTAACGACATACTGGGTGTGGCCTGCCGAGCGAAGCGCCGCAATAAGCCGCTCCCGGATGGTCGGTTTGCTGCCTGCGTGGAACCGGGCTCTGCCGACTGTCGCGAAAAGGATCATCGCCACCGCGCCGAATGAAAGCCAGAATCCGGGACCGAGGACCGCCCACGGGTCCAGGAGCAAAACGACGAACAATGCACAACACAGCACATGGGACACGCTGGCGATACGTCCGCACCACAACGCCAATGCCACTACCGAGAGCATGTACAGCGTACGCTGCGCGGGTACGCCGAAGCCCGCCAGCAATACATAAATCAAAGCAATGGCAACGCCGGCAAGCGCGGCGGCCTTCTGCGCCGGGAGCAGCAAGGGCAGACCGGCGGAGGTGAAGAAGGAGCGGCGCCAAAGCTGAAACACCAGAGCAGCGAACAAGCCGGCGATCATGGTGATATGCAGACCTGAAATCGAGATGAGATGCCCAACACCGGTCCGGTTGAAAACCTTCCAATCCGTTTGACTGACCGCCCGCTGTTCACCAATCACCAGTGCCACCAGCACGCCGGCATACCGGCCTTCCGGAAGCGCATCGTGAATGCGTTCGCGCAGCACGCCGCGCAGGTGTTCCACCACGTTTCCGAAGCTCCAGACGAAATCTTGCAGGCGCTGGTTCTTTATAACGGAGCGCTGGTCCGGCCGAACGTATCCTGTGGCACGCAAACCCTGCTCCAGCAGCCAGGCTTCATAATCGAAGCCATGCGGATTGGCATTGCCATGGGGCCGCTTCAGGCGTACGGTCAGCTGCCACCGTTCGCCCGGCCGGACGTTGCCGACAACCTGCATCTCCTCGGCATGAAATGCCGAATACCAGGAGAGCGCGAGTCGGCGCGGAATGACGGCCAGTTCAACACCCTCCGCCGTCGCCCTTTCCACATTGAAGTTGAAACGCACACCCCGCTCGAAATAAAACGGCAGGCTGTCGATGGTGCCGATGACCGTCACGTCTCGCCCCTCCCACTCCGACGGCAATTCCTGCACCAGATAGTGCTGCGCAATCGAGGCCGCCCAGGCGAAACCGGCCAGAACGCCGCAGGCGACGAACAGGGACAATTTCAGGAAGGTCCGTGTCGACAGAAATCCTGCGATGGCTACGGCAATGCCGAGACAGATCAGGAGCCCGATCACGCTCCATGGAGGCAGAGCGGCCTGGATTTGCAGGAGCCAGACGCCGATAACGAAACCGACAACGCCGCTACGCATTTACCCGAAAAGCGAAGCAAGCCTCGGCATCGCGGCGAGCGCATTCGCTCTCGTGGCGCTTGCGACTTCCTCTGCGGAGATGCTTCGCAAATCGGCAAGCGCATTGCCGATACGCGGCAATTGTTCGGGGCTGTTGCGCTGCGGATGCAGCCAGGCGGGCGATATATCCGGCGCATCGGTTTCCAGCACGATAGCGTCCAGCGGCAAGGTGGTTGCCAGCCTGCGAATCTGCAATGCGCGTGGAAAGGTCATCGCGCCGCCGAAGCCCAGCTTGAACCCGAGATCGATGAACATCTGCGCCTGCTGGAGGCTGCCATTGAATGCATGGGCAATGCCGCCGGCAACCTTCATGCGGCGAAGATGCTTGAGCACGGTGTCCTGCGAGCGCCGCACATGCAGCAGCACGGGAAGGTCGAAATCGCGGGCGATCTTCAGTTGCTCGACGTAAAAATACTCCTGCTTTTCACGGAGCGCACCGTCCTTCAACTGCGGGATGAAAAAATCCAGTCCGATCTCGCCGACCGCGACGAAGCGGCGATCATCGACTGCGGCTGCAACCTTTTCCCGCAGCAGCGCAAGGTCTTTCTCCGTTGCCTGCGGCACGAAGATGGGATGAATGCCGAGTCCATAGCTGCAATTGGACGTGCCTGCGGCAAGCGACGCGACGATATCGAAATTACCCCGCTCCACTGCCGGAATGACGATCATCGATACACCTTCCGCACCGGCGCGCGCCGCCACCGCACCCGACGCACCGCCGAATTCGGCCGCGTCCAGGTGACAATGGGTGTCAATCCACATAGGGCAGCAAACCATCTTCCGACAGGCGCAGTACGCGGTCGCAGTGACGCGCCAGCTCGATATCGTGGGTGACGATGACGAAGGCGGTGCCGAGCGTGCGCGATAGTTCGAGCATCAGGTCGAAGGTTTTTTGCGCGGTGGCGCGATCGAGGTTACCAGTGGGTTCGTCGGCCAGCACACAAGCCGGCTGCGTCACCAACGCACGCGCCAGCGCAACCCGCTGCCGCTCGCCGCCGGACAATTCACCGGGCACGTGCGACACGCGGTTGGCGAGACCGACACGCGACAGCACCTGCGACGCGGTCGCATGCGCCGCGTCACGATGCACACGCTTGATCATGAGCGGCATGCCGACGTTATCGAGCGCGGAAAATTCCGGCAGCAAATGGTGGAACTGGTAGACAAAGCCCAGGGAAGTGTTTCGAAGATCGCCCCGTGCTTTTTCGCCAAGGCTGGCGAAATCCTTGCCGAGCAAGGTGACGCTGCCGGCACTGGGCGTATCCAGACCGCCCAGCAGGTGGAGCAGCGTGGATTTTCCCGACCCGGAGGCGCCGACAATGGCGACCCGTTCGCCGCGTGCCACGTCGAAGTTGATATTGCTCAGCACCTTAACCGAGTACTTACCTTGGGTGAAGGTTTTGCCGAGGCCACGGCACGACAATACGACGGGCTGCATGTTCTGTTCCGGCTTATTCATAACGCAGGGCCTCCGCCGGCCGTACTGCCGAAGCGCGCCAGCTCGGATAAAGGGTCGCCAGGAAAGCAAGGATCACCGCCACACCGCCGATGGTGTAAACATCCGGCCAGCGCAGATCGGATGGCAGCGTGCTGATCAGGTAAATGTCCTTGGACAGGAACTGGACACCAAGCAGGCGCTCGATGAAGGGCACGATCACATCGATATTCAGCGCCACCAGTATGCCGAGGCCCACGCCGATTGCGGTACCCAGCAATCCGACCAGCGCCCCCTGGATCATGAAGATCTTCATGATCGACGGCGGCGATGCGCCAAGCGTACGCAGGATCGCGATATCGGCCTGCTTGTCGGTTACCGTCATCACCAGCGTGGAGACGAGATTGAACGCCGCCACCGCGATGATCAGTGTCAGGATGATGAACATCATGCGCTTTTCGGTTTGCACCGCGGCGAACCATGTCCTGTTCTGCTTCGACCAGTCCAGGATAAGTACATTGCCGGTCAGGATGCGTGACAGGTCGAGCGCGACTTCGGGAGCACGTTGCATGTCTTCGATCTTCAGCCTCAAGCCGGAAGGCGCATCCATCTTGAACATCCGCATCGCATCATCAAGATGGATGAAGGCAAGGCCGGAGTCGTACTCATGGTGGCCAGCCTCGAAAATGCCAACCACCGTATATTGTTTCAGCCGCGGCAGGACGCCGGCGGGCGTGACCTGCCCCTGCGGGGCGATCATGGTGACCTTGTCGCCTACTTCGGCGCGCAGTCCGAGCGCCAGCTCCTTCCCAAGCACGATATTGAATTCGCCCGGCACCAGATCGTTGAAACTTCCCTGGCGCACCTGCGATGCCACATCCGATACTTTCGGCTCCTCTGACGGCAACACGCCGCGCACGATGACGCCGCGCACCGTATCATCCCGCGTCATCATTGCCTGGCCCGCCACATAGGGCGCCGCGCCGCGCACTTCCTTCTGCAGGAAGGCTTCTTTGGCGGTGGCCTGCCAGTCGGGCATGGTGCCGGACGCATCGAACACCTCGATATGGGCCAGCACCGACAACATGCGATCCCGCACCTCCTTCTGAAACCCGTTCATGACCGAGAGCACGACAATCAGCGCGGCCACACCCAGTGCGATGCCCGCCATGGAGATCATCGAAATGAAGGAAATAAAGCTGTTACGCCCTCCGCGCCGGCCAGCGCGCGTATAACGCATGCCGACCAGCCACTCGAATGGCAGGTTCTTGAATATACCCAATGGAAAAGCTCCTGATGGAGACCATCGAAACCGGATGGCTTGGATGAGCGGCTACGGCACGTCGTTGCAACGGCGGCCCCGCACGAAGCCCGCAGTTTGCCACACAACCACATTCATGAACAGCGGCCGGGGATGCCGGGACGAGATCCATGACTTCAGCACCGGCACTTGGCCGCCATAAAAACCAATCGGGCGACATCGATAGAATGTCGCCCGACCGGAGTGGACCGCTATGAAACCTTGTCAATCGATATCAATAGGTCGTCGCTCCACGTCTATTGCTGCATGCCTATTGCTTCTTCGCAATGAAGCCACCGATCACCGCCGCACCCGTGGTATTCGACAAGGACATTGCGCCCGCAACCTCCGCAGGACCGGCACCCGATCCGCCAGGAACCACCGGACCGAAGTAACGTCCGCTCAGTCCGCCGGTCAGACCGGCATTGCTGACCGCGCCGGTCATGTAGTTGGCAACGCTGATGCCCGCCGCTCCCATATTGACTGTCGAAGTGAACGACAACGGCAGTGCGGCGTTGTTATCGCGATTGACCACGTTACGCAGTGCAACCGTGACCTGACGGGTTGCAAAGTTTGCGGTAATGGTTGCCTGGCCGCGGATAGGTACCGGATCATTGGCGCCGTTCACCGCATACCAGCCGGTGACGAAACCATCGTAGCTGGCGGTACCGGTGGTCGGCACTGCGGCAGGATCGGTTACTGCACCGAAGGCGACCGCGCCGCGGCGATTCTTGTTGTGCTCCAGCGCGCCTGGACCGCCCGTCCACTCGACGATTTGCACCGTGTCCTGGCTGAACCATGTCGAGAGATTGCCGTACTGAAGGCCTTCATTGGAATATTGACGGTAACCCTTCGAGCCCGGAAACGGGACGCCGGGTCCGGTGCCGCCGGACACGCCGTCGCCGGCGTGGATATCGCCGTCACTATGCAGACGCATGCCGAATGCGAGATCCGGGGTGCCGCCGCCAGTACGCCAGTCGCCGACGACGAACTGCAAGCCGGCAGTTTCCACGGTCTGGCAGCCGCCGCCAGTGCAACGGACAGGAGCAGTACGCGGGAAGTAGCGGTTATTCGCGTAATTCGCCTGCGTGCCAGCTCCGCCGCGGGTAGCTACATCAAAGAAGCCGAGGTCCGTGTTCGGCGGCAAGGGCGCGGCGGAGACAACGCCGTTTGCGCCAAGGACGCTGCGTCCCGACGTCGGATCGAAGGTTTCGATGATTGTCGGACGCTCAGTACGGCCATCCCATGACAATCCCAGGCTGTTGAGAATCAGGCGCTGCGCCGACAGGCGGCCATCCGTGCCCTTGGCGATGCGAATGTCGGCCACGCCGCCTGAACCGGTTGCGAGCGCAAGGCCGGTGGCGTTGGTAGTGTCGGGATTTGGATTCCTCAGATCGCTCGTCGAGCGGCCATAAACCTGAACGCCGGAACTGGTCAGGGCAACACCGTTATCGACGCGAATGATGCTGGTGCCGGTGCACTGATACGTTGCGCCGTCGGCGCAGGTCATGGTCATGGGCGCGGTCACTGGAGCGGGAGAATTCGGAGATGGCGTAGGTGCCGGCGCAGGCGACGGCGACGGTGACGGAGATGGGGACGGCGACGGAGAGGGTGCCGGCGCAGGCGCGGGCGCAGGTGCGGGCGTTCCTCCCGGATTGGTGGTCGTATCCGATCCTCCGCCTCCGCCGCATGCGGATAACACGCTTGCTGCCAATAAAGCGCCTGCTACAGGTTTTATATCTACGGAGAAAATCTTCATGGTTATACCTTTAAGTAAAATGCCCTAACACCCGGCTTCGTCATAGGAAGCGCAATGTGTTTGCATGCAAATAAAAAATTTATCGTCCCAGTCCGCCTACTGAATAACTTATTCTCCATGCTGCTTGCATCCGGTTGCCGCGTATCTCAACAGACAAATAGCGAAGACAGTAAAACAGCAAGGTTCTGTAAATATTCCATGTAATCGGGTGTTGAATCGCCGCACATCCGGCTTGAGAATCATTTTCGAATCTTGCTGGTTTTGAACATTGACACTTGTTAAGTTCATTGCCAGTAAGACTAGAGATGCATCAGACCAACTGGCGTTTTGTTTCATTGATACGACATGTTCACCACGTCTATCGAATGCATTCGACGACTGCACCCCTAAAGCGTTACAAGGTGTAACCAACCTCGTATTACGCGAACACTTAGGGACTTTATCGAGCGCCGCTGTGTTTGCCCTACAATCGCGGCATGAATCATCTCGATATCCTTATCCCGTTCGCGTTGCCGCCAGGAGAACTGGCAACGGACCTCCTTCGCGAACTGAAAACGCCTTGCCTTGCATTGCTTATATCCCGTGCGAAAGCAGCCACTATTGATCATGATGAACAGATGCGCGCATTGCTTCCTCATGAAGCCTGGGTCTCCAGGCGATTTGAGCTTATCGATAGCGATTCTTCGAACTCATCAAACAGTCCACACGCTGCCATTGCGGCAATGAAAGCAATCGGCATGGCGATGCCTGACGGCTTCTGGTTTGTCCTGAATCCCGTGCATATTCATATCGCACGCGACCATCTCGTATTAACAGATCAGCGCCAGTTACATCTATCGGAGGAGCAGTCACGTGCCCTGTTCGACATTGCGCGACCGTTGTTCGAGGAAAGCGGAAAGCCACTGCTATACGGAAACAGCTCCACCTGGTTCGTGCGCGCCGATGAATGGAGTGAACTAAGAACCTGTACACCGGACGCCACCTGCGGTCACAACATCGATATCTGGATGCCGAAGGGAAAGGGAGAACGGGATTGGCGGAAGCTGCAAAATGAAGTGCAGATGCATTGGCATGGCCATCCAATCAATGAGGAACGCGAATCGCGCGGCATGAAACCGGTCAACTCGCTATGGCTGTGGGGCGGCGCATCCGCTGCAATGCGTCTGGTGGCCAATCCCTATGACGCGGTCTTCAACATGGGTGGATGGACCGATGCACTTGGCATGTCCACCGGAATTGACAGGCAGGCCGGATCCGCGTCCACCATCATCGCAGAAGCCGGCACCCGCGTTTTGCTCAGCCTCGACACCCTGATCGAACCGGTACTGGCACACGACTGGAGCAACTGGCTACAGCACATGCAGCTGTATGATGCCGGTTGGATCGCACCGCTGCACGAGGCATTGAAGTCGGGCAAAATCGGCACCATCTCAATCATTGCAAGCGGCCATGCCAAAACGGTCACCTTCATTGTCAGCCGGCACTCGCTACGCAAGTTCTGGGTCAAACCCTCACTCATGCCACTTTGCTCATGACCCGTATCGCCACACGTTCCTACCCGTTCCGCACCGCGGAAATGCTGCGCCAGCAAGGCGTACACCCGGTGCTCGCACGACTTTACGCGGCGCGCGGTTTATCCGATGCACGCGAACTTGCCAGCGAGCTGAATGCCCTCATCGCCCCTGCCGGCTTGCTGCACATCGACGCCGCAGCGGTATTCCTCGCCGACGCCATCGCCGCTGGAAAAAAGATGACCATCGTGGCGGACTACGACTGTGACGGCGCTACCGCCTGCGCGGTTGGGTTGCGCGGACTGCGCGCGCTGGGAGCACGTGTCGACTATATCGTTCCGAATCGATTCGAATACGGCTATGGCCTCACACCCGAAATCGTCGAACTTACAGCAAGGGAGAAATCGCCCGATATTATCGTGACGGTGGACAACGGCATTGCCAGCATCGATGGCGTGGCGGAAGCCAACCGGCGCGGCATCGAGGTGGTCGTTACCGACCATCATTTGCCTGCCGCCACCCTGCCGGCAGCACGCGTGATCGTCAATCCGAACCAGCCGGAATGCGGATTCCCGAGCAAGAACCTGGCAGGCGTGGGCGTGATGTTCTATGTCCTTCTGGCATTGCGGGCCGAACTGCGTCGTCGCGGCGTATTTGATGCACAGAACCAGCCGAAGCTCGATTCGCTGCTTGATCTGGTCGCACTCGGCACCGTGGCCGACGTCGTCAAGCTCGATGCCAACAACCGCATCCTGGTCACCCAGGGCCTGAAGCGCATGCGCGCCGGGCGCATGCATGCCGGCATTGCCGCACTTTTCCGTGCCGCCGGCCGCGAAGCGCGAAAGGCCACCCCGTTTGATCTCGGCTTCGGTGTGGGTCCCCGCCTGAACGCAGCCGGACGGCTGTCCGATATGTCGCTGGGCATCGAATGCCTGACCACCGATGACGAAGGCCGTGCCTGGGCTATCGCCCAACAGCTCGACGGCATCAATCGCGAGCGGCGCGATATCGAAGCCGGCATGCAGGATACGGCGCTTGCCTTGCTGGAAAGCTTCAACCCGGCGGATAAAACCACCATTTCCGTATTCGATGCATCCTGGCACCAGGGCGTGATCGGCATCGTCGCCTCGCGCCTGAAGGACAAGTTCTACCGTCCGACGATCACCTTCGCGCCGGCCGGCGATGGCATGATCAAAGGCTCAGGACGCTCGATATCCGGCTTTCACCTGCGCGACGCACTTGACCTCGTTTCAAAGCAGGCGCCTAGCCTCATCGACAAGTTCGGCGGGCATTCCATGGCGGCCGGCCTGTCGATCCGCGCCGACATGTTTGAAGGCTTTCAGGCGGCTTTCGAAGCCGTCGGTCAAAACCAGCTGACCAAGAATCAGCTGGAACGCGTGCTGGAGACCGATGGCCCGCTCGAAGACGCTTATTTTTCGCCGCAATTCATTGAGTTGCTCGACAGCCAGGTCTGGGGTCAGGGATTCGCGCCGCCGGTATTTTGCGATGAGTTCCGGGTGCTGAACCAGCGCATATTGAAAGAAAAGCACCTGAAACTGCTGCTGGAAAAGAATGGCAGGCAATACGACGCCATCTGGTTCGGCCATGTGGACAGCCTGCCGGACCGCGCGACGGTGGCATTCCGGCTCGATGCAAACGAGTTCAACGGTATAACACGGGTGCAACTGATGGTGGAGCATGCGGAGCCCGCATAAGCCGCATCCGCTCGCCTGCCGACCCGCCTCCGCCCTGCTGCGGCGAGGTCTGCTCGGGTATAATTCCCGGTTTGACCGCACAAGAAATCATTATGGAAGCCGAACGCCTCAACGCCCTCTCCGCCCTCCTCGCGGACCTCACTACCCGCGAAGCCGAACTACGGAGGTATCTTTGACTTCGATGTGAAGTCGGAGAAACTGGAACAAGTCAACGCTGAACTGGAAGATCCCAACGTCTGGAACGACCAGAAGCGCGCCCAGGATCTGGGCAAGGAAAAAAAATCGCTGGAAGCGATCGTTCACACCCTCACCAAGATTGATACCGATCTTCGCGACGCCAGCGATCTTTTCGCGATGGCACGCGAGGAACAGGACGAAGATACGCTTCTTGCCATTGAGCAGGATGCAGATGAGTTGCGGAAACTGGTGGAAGGCATGGAATTCCGCCGCATGTTTTCGAATCCGATGGACCCCAACAACTGCTTCATCGATATCCAGGCCGGCGCCGGCGGCACGGAAGCGCAGGACTGGGCATCGATGCTGCTGCGCCAATACCTGCGCTATTGCGAGCGCAAGGGTTTCAAGGCCGAGATACTCGAGCAGTCCGATGGCGAGGTGGCCGGCATCAAGACCGCCACTCTCAAGATCGAGGGTGAATATGCCTATGGGTTCCTGCGCACCGAGACCGGTGTGCATCGCCTCGTGCGGAAGTCGCCCTTCGATTCCGCCAACGGGCGGCACACCTCGTTTTCGAGCATTTTCGTCTACCCGGAGGTGGACGAATCCATCGACATCGACATCAACCCTGCGGACGTACGCGTGGATACCTACCGCGCATCCGGCGCGGGCGGCCAGCACATCAACAAGACCGACTCAGCCGTGCGCCTGACGCACGCGCCGTCCGGCATCGTCGTCCAGTGCCAGAACGACCGCAGCCAGCACCGCAACCGTGCCGAGGCATGGGAAATGCTGAAATCCCGCCTGTACGAACTGGAGCTGCGCAAGCGCATGAGCGAACAGCAGAAACTGGAAGACTCGAAGACCGATGTCGGCTGGGGTCACCAGATCCGCTCCTATGTGCTGGACCAGTCCCGAATCAAGGACCTGCGCACCAATTTCGAAATGGGTAACACCAAGGCAGTGCTCGACGGCGACCTCGACGGTTTTATCGCCGCATCACTCAAGCAAGGTGTGTAAGCAAGCTCCCTATCTCAACCAAATCATTTCATGACAACCGATAACCAGAACACGGCGCCAGTCGAAGACGAAAATTCCATCATCGCGGAAAGACGCGCCAAGCTCGCCGCGATCCGCCAGAAAGGCGTCGCATTCCCGAACGACTTCCGACCGCAGCAAAAGGCCGCCGATCTTCAGGCGCAATACGGCGACATGGGCCGCGAAGAGCTTGAAGCGCTGGCAGTGCAGGTCAGCATCGCCGGCCGCATGATGCTCAAGCGCGAAGCGGGAAAGAAGGCCGCGTTTGCCACCTTGCAGGACGCCTCGGGACAAAAAGCGGACGGACGCATTCAGCTCTACGTCACGTCCGACAAAACCGGTGAAGCGGAAATGGAAGCCTTCCGTCACTACGATCTCGGCGACATCCTCGGCATCGAAGGCACGCTGTTCAAGACCAAGACCGATGAGTTGACGGTGAAAGTCACGACACTGCGCCTGCTGACCAAATCGCTGCGCCCCTTGCCGGACAAGTTTCACGGCCTGTCCAACCAGGAAATGAAGTACCGGCAGCGCTATGTCGACCTGATCATGAGCGAAGAAACCCGCCGCACATTCAAGGCCCGCACGGCCGCGATGTCGTCGATCCGCCGCTTCATGTCGGAACACGGCTTCATGGAAGTCGAAACGCCGATGCTGCATACCATTCCGGGTGGCGCGGCAGCCAAGCCATTCATCACCCATCACAACGCGCTGGACATGGAAATGTTCCTGCGCATCGCACCGGAGCTGTACCTGAAGCGGCTGGTGGTGGGCGGCTTCGAGCGGGTTTTCGAAGTGAACCGGAATTTCCGCAATGAAGGCGTCTCACCGCGCCACAACCCGGAATTCACGATGATGGAGTTCTACGCCGCCTACGTGGATTACCGCTGGCTGATGGACTTCACCGAAGCCGTGATCCGGCAGGCCGCGATCGATGCGCACGGTACCGCCTGCCTTACCTACCAGGGGCGCGAGCTCGATCTCGGCAAGCCGTTCCATCGAATGACGATTGTTGAAGCGATCAACAAGTTTGCTCCGCATTACAGCAGCGAACAATTGCAGGATGCGGCGTTCCTGCGGTCGGAACTGAAAAAATTCGGCGTCTCGCCGCTGGCCAATGCCGGCCTGGGCGCGCTGCAGCTTGCGCTGTTTGAGGAAACGGCCGAAGCGCAACTCTGGGAACCGACCTATATCGTCGACTATCCCGTCGAGGTATCTCCCCTGGCACGTGCGTCCGACACGATACCCGGGATTACGGAGCGGTTCGAACTGTTTATTACCGGCCGCGAAATTGCCAACGGCTTCTCGGAACTAAACGATGCCGAGGACCAGGCTGCACGTTTCCAGGCGCAGGTCGCAGCCAAGGATGCCGGCGACGAGGAGGCGATGTACTTCGACGCCGACTACATCCGCGCACTGGAGTACGGATTACCGCCGACTGGCGGTTGCGGCATTGGCATTGACCGTTTGATGATGCTCATCACCGATTCGCCGAATATTCGAGACGTGATCCTGTTTCCGCATCTACGGCGTGAAGACTGATTTTTCCGCGGCAGCAACGAGGACGTCCTTGGGCGTCCTTTTTTTGAGAATGTGCAGACGGGAAACAGGGTTACAAAGGCTTACAGCTGACACACTAAAGGGCTTTTTTCATTCGACGCCACCTCCGATAATTTGTCCACGTGCATGGTTCAGAAGATGCATACCAAAGGAGGTTCATAATGGAAGCAAGCAAAACAACAAACCGCATTCATCCACTGATCGCCGGTGCTGCCATATCGGTCATGCTGGTCAGCCTGACAGGTGTCGCGGCCATCACCGGACTCATCCCCAATTCTCACAGCACCGCATCTCCTTCAGCCGCGATTACGCCAGCGACAGCACCGGCGGTCGCAACGGCCGCCACATCTCCGGCGGCGCTGCTGGATGCAAAAGACACCAAGCTTGCAGCCGCGGAACCGACCGAAGAGAAGCCCAAAGTCGCACCCGCGCCGCAGCCTCGCAGTTACGCTCCGCGTCCGGTCCAGAAGCCCCAGCAGTCACACGACCGTTCGAGCTACGGAACCAGCACCCAAGTCGCTCAGGCGCCGAGCATCTGCACCAGCTGCGGTCGCGTCGAGTCGGTACAGGCCATTCAGCAGCAGGTGCAACCGAGCGGCATCGGCATGGTCGCCGGCGCAGTTCTCGGCGGCGTACTGGGCAATCAGGTTGGAGGCGGCAATGGCCGCAAGATCGCCACTGTGGCGGGAGCAGTCGGTGGCGGCTATGCAGGTAACGAAGTGGAAAAGCGGACGCGCTCCGTGACGTCGTACCAGGTTCATGTTCGCATGGAAAATGGCGAGGTGCGCAGCTTCCCGTATTCCCAGCAGCCGGTTTGGAATAGCGGCGATCGCGTACGCGTCGTGAATGGCCAGCTGACTTCGCGCGCTTAAGCAGGCTAGTCAATCAAACAAAAAAGGCGGCAGTGCCGCCTTTTTTGCTTCCGCGCGTTGTCTGTCGAGGGTCGCGCAGCAGGAAAACCAGGCTGACGGATGCAGCGCTTATTCGCTTTCCTCGATCCAGGCCATCTGGATCGCTTCCAGAATTTTCTCGCCGGATCGGTTCGGGTCGTCATCGAACTCATCCAGTTCACAAACCCATTTGTGCAAATCGGTGAAGCGGACGGTTAATGGATTAACGTCCGGAAACTTGTCGTGCAATGCTTCCGCAATGCGAATGGTATCTGTCCATTTCATGATTGCTCCCGCTTGGTCTTCTCTCTGTTTTCAGTGGCTCAGTGATTTTCACTGGCGTGGTTGATCGTGTATTTCGGAATTTCCACGACGAGATTCTCGTCCGCCAGAATCGCCTGGCACGACAATCTAGACGTCGCTTCAAGTCCCCACGCCCGGTCGAGTAAATCTTCCTCTTTTTCGGCAGGCTCGTTCAGCGACTCGAATCCTTCACGCACCACGACGTGACAGGTTGTGCAGGCACATGATTTTTCGCATGCATGCTCGATATCGATGTCATTGTCGAGCAATATGTCGCATACCGATTTGCCGGCTGGCGCTTCAATGACTGCGCCTTCCGGACACAGCACCGCATGGGGAAGTACAACGATTTGGGGCACTTGAAACCTCTTTACTTATTGATGTCTTGAAGAAAGGCTGCTATCAGATATTCATTGCGGGCCTTGCGTGACCTCATCGAGCGTCTTGCCCGACAATGCAGTACGCACACTGCGATCCATGCGCCGGGCAGCGAATTCCTCGGTGCCGTGCGCAAGCGCCTCCACTGCAGCCTTGATGGCGAGATGATCCGTCCCTTGCATCTGGCCGCGTACCGCGTCGAGCAATGCAAGGACCTCGCCGCGCTCTGTTTCCGACAGGAGTTCGCCGTCCGCATCCAGCGCAGACTGTGTCGCGAGCACGATCCGTTCCGCTTCCACCTGCTCCTCGCGCAGAGCGCGCAACTGCATATCGATATCCGCCGACGCAAACGAGTCCTGCAGCATTCTTGCGATATCGCCGTCGTCCAGTCCGTACGATGGTTTCACCGAAATCGATGCTTCGACACCGGAGCGCAGTTCGCGCGCCGACACGGACAGCAGGCCGTCCGCATCGACCTGGTATGTCACCCGGATACGCGCGGCACCGGCAGCCATCGGGGGTATGCCGCGCAACTCAAATCGCGCCAGGGAGCGGCAATCACTGACCAGTTCACGCTCACCTTGCACAACGTGAACTGCCATTGCAGTCTGGCCATCCTTGAAGGTCGTGAATTCCTGGGCGCGGGCGCAGGGAATCGTGGAATTACGTGGAATGACCTTCTCTACCAGTCCGCCCATGGTCTCAATGCCCAATGAAAGCGGGATCACGTCGAGCAGCAGCCAGTCATCGCCGGCCGCGCGATTGCCGGCCAGGAGGTTGGCCTGTATCGCGGCACCGAGCGCGACCACTTTATCCGGGTCGATATTTGCCAGCGGCGTGGTTTTGAAAAACTCGCCGACCGCCTTGCGGATGTGCGGCATGCGGGTGGCCCCGCCGACCAGGACAACGCCGTCGACATCATCCACCGACAGGTTCGCGTCGCGCAACGCTTTTCGAGTCGGCGTCATGGTTTTGTTGACGAGGTGCGCCGTGATCTCTGCAAAGACCTTCGCGGTCAGTGTCAGATGCACCTCTTCACCGGAACCCAGCACAGCATCGATATGTGTTTCGGCATTCGACGACAGCAGCTCCTTCGCCTCCCGCGCCTTGACCATCAACAGGCGGGTATCGTGGTCCGACAATGGCGCCAGCTTCGCCTGCTCGATCATCCAGCACAACACGCGATGGTCGAAGTCGTCTCCGCCGAGCGCCGAATCGCCGCCGGTAGACAGGACTTCAAATACACCTTTTGTCAGCTTGAGAATGGAAACGTCAAACGTGCCGCCACCCAGGTCATATACGACGTAGACGCCTTCCGACGCAGTGTCCAAACCGTACGCAATCGCAGCGGCAGTCGGTTCATTCAGCAAACGCAGCACATTCAAGCCTGCGAGCTTTGCCGCGTCCTTGGTAGCCTGCCGCTGCGCATCATCGAAATAGGCAGGCACCGTAATCACCGCACCGACGAGTTCATCACCGAGCGCGTCTTCTGCCCTCTGCCGCAACGTCGCCAGGATTTCCGCCGATACCTCTACCGGACTTTTGACGCCGGCAACGGTTTTCAACTGCACCATACCGGGCGTATCCAGGAAATCGTAAGGAAGGTTTTCAGCGTAGGCGATATCCTTCAAACCCCGGCCCATGAAGCGCTTTACCGAAACAATGGTGTTCTTCGGATCGGTCGTCTGCATTGCCTGTGCCTTGTAGCCGATGTGCGCATGGCCGTTCGGCAGATAGCGAACGATGGACGGCAGCAAGGTGCGGCCTTCTTCATCGGCCAGCACTTCCGGAATACTGCTGCGCACGGTAGCAACGAGCGAATTGGTCGTGCCGAGGTCGATGCCGACGGCCAGCCGATGCTGGTGAGGCGCAGTCGACATGCCAGGTTCGGAGATTTGAAGTAAAGCCATTGTTATATTCGCCAGTTGCGAGCTCCATCAAAGGGCGCTCATATAGTAGAGATCAGGCATCCAGCACTTCAAAGGCGCGCCCGATTTCTTCGCTGAATTTTTCCAGAAACATTAATTGCCGAACGGCCTGCCCAGCCCGGTCAAAATCCTTGTTATCAAGATGCGCGGCGATACGGTCGACCTCCGCCGTGCGTGCAGCACGCAAGTCCTTTTCGAGGTCTTCCAGCGCGCCAACGTCTTTTGCCGCCTTGGCATCGTCCAGCGCTTCACGCCATTCCATCTGCTGCATCAGGAAAGCGGCAGGCATTGCCGTATTCGATTCGATTTGCAGGTCGACACCGTTCAGTTCGCACAAATAGGCGGCGCGGCGGAAAGGGTTTTTCAGCGTCTGATACGCCTCGTTCGCACGCGTTGCCCATTGCATTGCGACCCGCTTCTCGGCATCCCCCGAACTGGCGAACTTATCCGGATGCACCTGGTTCTGCACTTCGAGATAAGCCTTATCCAGCGCCGAGAGGTCGATGGCAAAGCGTTCCGGAAGATGGAAAAGTTCGAAGTGGTTTTGCATGGTTACCTAAAACAAAAGCCTGTCCATACTTCAACAGGCCTTGTCAAAACAGTGCATCCCGGCGTCACCGGAATGCGGATCTTCAGATGCGGAAACTTTCTCCGCAACCGCATTCGTCCTTCACGTTCGGGTTGTTGAACTTAAAACCTTCGTTCAAGCCTTCGCGCGCAAAATCCAGCTCCGTCCCGTCGATATACGGCAAGCTTTTCGGATCGACGAACACTTTCACACCGTGGGACTCGAAGACACTGTCTTCCGGGGCGTTTTCGTCCACATACTCGAGCTTATACGCCAGGCCGGAACAGCCGGTGGTTCTTACGCCGAAACGCAAACCGATACCCTTCCCGCGCCGTTCGATGTAGCGGTTGATATGCTTCGCAGCTTTTTCAGTCAGTGTAATTGCCATAATCGTGAATGCGTTCAACAAGTAAGGTCATTCAAATCCGAAGCAATCCGTTTATGCCGCTTGCTCGGATTCCGTTCCATGTTTCGCCTTGTAGTCCTGCACCGCCGCCTTGATGGCATCTTCAGCCAGGATGGAGCAGTGAATCTTCACCGGCGGCAAGGCGAGTTCTTCGGCGATCTGGGTATTCTTGATCGACAGCGCCTGGTCCAGCGTTTTGCCCTTCACCCATTCGGTCACCAGGGAAGAAGATGCGATTGCAGAACCGCAGCCGTAGGTCTTGAACTTCGCATCCTGGATGACACCGTCCGAACCAACCTTGATCTGCAGTTTCATGACGTCGCCACATGCCGGCGCGCCGACCATTCCGGTACCGATCGACTCGTCGCCCTTGTCAAAGGCGCCTACGTTGCGCGGGTTTTCATAGTGATCGAGAACTTTTTCAGAGTAAGACATTTGAAGCTCCTTAAGTTATTCAGTTGTCGCCTTCTGCAAGGCGGGAGCGGCAGGTCAGTGCGCCGCCCATTGGATCGTGCTGATATCGATGCCTTCCTTGTGCATATCCCACAAGGGTGACAGATCGCGCAGCTTCGCTACTTTTTCCTTGATCAGCCGGATCGTGAAATCGATATCCTCTTCCGTCGTGAAGCGGCCGATCGTGAAGCGAATCGAGCTGTGGGCCAGCTCGTCGCTGCGACCGAGCGCGCGCAACACATACGACGGCTCGAGGCTGGCCGACGTGCAAGCCGAACCCGACGACACGGCAATATCCTTGATCGCCATGATCAGCGATTCGCCTTCAACGTAATTGAAACTGACGTTCAGGTTATGCGGCACACGGTTTTCCATGTCGCCGTTGACATATACCTCTTCGATTTCCTGCAAGCCCGTTGCAAGCCTGTCGCGCAACGCTTTTACGCGCTCGATTTCGTCATGCATTTCTTCATTTGCGATACGGAAGGCTTCGCCCATGCCGACGATCTGATGCGTCGGCAATGTGCCGGACCGCAATCCACGTTCATGCCCCCCGCCGTGCATCTGCGCCTCGATGCGAACCCGCGGCTTGCGCCGGACATACAACGCGCCAATGCCTTTCGGGCCATACGTCTTGTGGGCGGTGAACGTCATCAGGTCCACTTTCCACTTTTCGAGGTCGATATCCATCTTGCCCGTGGCCTGCGCTGCGTCGCAATGGAAAATGATGCCTTTCGAGCGGCAGAATTCACCAATCTCCGGAATCGGCTGGATGACGCCGATTTCATTATTCACCAGCATCACCGATACCAGAATGGTGTCCGGGCGGACCGCTTCCTGCAGTTGCTCGATGGTGATCAATCCGTTGTCCTGCGGCTGCAGATACGTCGCCTCGAACCCTTGGCGCTCGAGCTCGCGCACCGTATCAAGCACAGCCTTATGCTCGGTCTTCACCGTCACGATGTGCTTGCCCTTGGTCTTGTAGAAATGCGCGGCGCCCTTGATGGCGAGGTTGTTCCCCTCGGTTGCACCGGAAGTCCAGATGATCTCGCGCGGATCTGCCTTGACCAGCGCCGCCACATGGGCACGCGCTTCTTCCACCGCTTTCTCGGCGCTCCAGCCGTACATATGGCTGCGCGACGCGGGGTTGCCGAACTGCTCGCGCAAATACGGAATCATCTTGTCGGCGACGCGCGGATCGATCGGCGTCGTTGCCGAATAATCCATATATATCGGGAAATGCGGCGCTTTGATCGTGTCCAACAACTTCTTTTCCAGGGGGGCGTTCATTCCATACACTCCAATTAAGCAGCCACGTGCGGCCGGTGGAGAACCACCACGTTTTTTTGTTTCTGCTGGTCTACCAAATCTTTCAGCGACACCGAATCGAGATATTCCACCATCTTTGCATTCAGCGTCGCCCACAGGTCATGCGTCATGCAGCGGGCACCCTGCTCATGGTCGGAACCATGGCAATTTTCCTTGCCGCCGCATTGCGTTGCGTCCAGCGGCTCGTCCACGGCGATGATAATGTCGGCGACGGTGACTTCTTCCGCGCGCCGAGCCAGCGTATATCCGCCACCGGGACCGCGCACCGATTCGACGATCGCATGCCGCCTGAGCTTGCCGAACAGTTGCTCGAGGTAGGACAACGAAATATCTTGGCGCTGGCTGATCGCCGACAGTGTGACCGGCCCGTTGTCCTGACGCAGAGCGAGGTCAATCATCGCAGTTACCGCAAAGCGGCCTTTTGTCGTCAGACGCATATTTTAATTACTCCAAGGCTAGAAATTGCCTTAATTCAAATAATGTCCGGTATTCCTGAACAATTTAGTCAAGTATACCAAACTTGAGTAAATTCGTCAGGTATTGAATGTCGATTACCTATGGGAGTAAATGGGAGCCGCCGCTCGCGAATCTGTCTTCGCCAACGGCCTGGAAGGAGGTAAAGGCGGCTACTGCAATTTCAACCGCACGAACATCATGAAAGAGGTGGGATTGGTGCCGTAGAGATTTGTTTCCGAGGAAACAAGGTGTTTACTTATCAAGCCACCCACATCGAAACGCACTTCCTGGTTGAAGCGCACATCATGGAAATAGCCGATGGTGGCCTTTTTGACTTTGAATAGCGAATGCTGGGAGGACTGATTCTCCCGGTATAGGTCATCGCTGCCAACCTGCTCGAGGCGACCGAAAAACGAATGCGCTTTCTGAACCTTGAATATCGATTCCATCAGATAGCCGGTATTTCTTTCGCGAAAACGCCGGACATTGCGTCCCCACGCGAATGTGGTCTGCCACTCCGCATCGCCGATCAACTGCTGATAGGTCGCCGCGATGGCAGTGCGCTTGACCTGATCGTCGGCGCGAAGCTGGTCCAGGCTGCTGACATAGCCACGGCCAATCCTGAACGTCCAGTTTTCAGACGGACTGAACGAAAGCCGGCGGGAGGCGGACTTCAGTTTAAAACCTTCGTAGGTTGTCGGCTGATGGTCCTCCGAAGCAGAAATTGCAGAGCTCTCGTATTTCAAACCGCGCCACGTATAACCGAGGGTAAGTTTTCGATACGGCGCGTGGGCAGTATCAAGCCAGTGCTCGACAAGCATATTGCGGAGATCGCTGACTTCAGAAACCTGATCGAATCCGTTGACCGGCGACCGCGCGTAAACATCGACGCCGGAAGCAGTCACTTCGAATGACGGCCATGGTCCTGATTTCGCTCCCGTGCCCTCATCCGCTTTCATCACTTTGTCATCCGGCCTATCCGGAAGTGATGCAGAGTAAAGGAAAGCCGACATATCCTGCTGTACCAGCTCTGTATGTGCCAAGACCTCGGCCCATACCGGAGCGAAAGTAAGCCAACCCGAAATCGCCAATGCTGTGCCAGTTTTATTCATAGCTCTGCTTTTACGATGACAACCCGACAAGTAATGACATTAATGCAATATCCATACCATTCGTGTTTTCAGCACCCGGCGAAAAAATCAGCCGTCTAAAGACAGTGTAGGAAGGCTTTTGTATCCCGCAAGAAACAAATGCATTGTTGAGCTTTTGTACTTTTTACATCTAAGTGGTGCCCTTACATTGGGTTTGCGCTGACGCAAGACCTGCAAGACACCCGTCTTATCGCCGCGTTATCCGGCCATACATCAGCAGATCCATCAGGCCCATGCAGGCTTCTTCTATATGAGCCAGTGCCGTTTCAAATTGCCGGGCAGTTCCGGAAAATGGATCCTCAATTACGGCTGGGCTTTCGCGACGCGCATAGTCCATCAAAAGGCGGACTTTCGGCAGATAGCGCTGCGGGCACATCGATCTCAAAATTCCGAGGTTGTTCATATCCATGGCAAGCAGCAGATCGAAAACCTCAAAATCCGCCGGCTGGATCTGCCGAGCTCGAAGTGAAGTCAGATCGTAGCCATGCCTGCGGGCAGCGGCCTGCGCACGAACGTCCGGCGGTGCGCCAACATAGTAATCATGCGTTCCGGCGGAATCGACGATGATGCGCTTTTCGAGGCCGGCGTCCACGATCTGCTTGCGCATGACGCTTTCAGCCGTCGGTGAGCGGCAAATATTCGCCGTACAAACGAAAAGTATTGAAAACGGCTCCTTGGGAAGCGAAAGCTTGATTTTCTGTTCCGGCCTTGTATTTGTATATGCATTCAACACCGCATCGTCCTCCTCAATTTCTTAGACGCCGGCAATATGCGAAAACACGATCGGCAACCATGATGAGACCATCATCGCCAAAATCGACGCATAAAGACATGATGCAAAACAACTTATCAGTGTTTGAAAGCGCCGGATTCGGACGAGTCAGGCGCGGAGGTCAGGTTTGCTTGTGCAGCAATTTCATTGGCCCGAATAGCGATTGCATGACCGCATTACGGATAAACGAGAGGTTGTATGGATGTTCGGAGACGGCGCGCGGGTAGATGGCGCTGGATGGGAGAGCATGAAGTTGTTCAGCAATCTTTCCCCAAAGAACGAGCGTCGGCAAGGCTCCGCCCTGCTCGCTTGCTCGCCGGCCTAGCGCCTGGAACACCGTCTCCATGAACGGCTGCCATGCCCTTGCATCCTTGACGGGAGGCACATCCGGGCGGAATACCAGTGACGCATTGAGCAACAGAAATCCGCGGCGGGTCAGGTTAGCCTGCAGTTCGGTCAGCGACGCTATGTAGGTTGATGCCGGCGAAAGCGCTTCCGCGGCGATTTCCGCCACCGCGCTGCCGGACGTATTATCCGGTTGCAGGCGTCCGTCCGCAACCAACAGCATTTTCATGAAATTGCGCAGCGAGGTTGCGCGATTGACCTGCTTGGACAAGCCCGTCTCGGACCAAAGTGATTTGACCGCGCCATCCATGAAGCACACACCTGTGGCGCTCTCCTCCCTAGGGTAAGGCCCCTCCCCGACGAGTACGTACCGAACAGCGTCGAGGGGAATCATGAATGCGGCGAACAACCTGCCCTGGGTTGGCAGGTACGTATCCTCGACCAGCGCAGGCAGATAACCAGGATCGGCCTCCGCCATCGCCGCCAACGCTTGTGCCAGAATCGGTTGCCAGGAACGATCGGCTAGCTGCACAGCGTCGCGTATCGGCTTTGGTATGGAATCAGTCATGGTAGGAGAGACCACTCCGACTACGACTTGCCAAGGAGCGACACGACGTTATCGGAACCCGGCGCGCCGAAGAGCTGCTCCTTCATGATCCTGAGCTGGTCACGCACCTGCGCCGCCTTCTCGAACTCGAGGTTCTTCGCATGGTCGATCATCAGCTTTTCAAGCCGCTTGATTTCCTTGCTGACCTGCTTCTCGCTCATCGACTCGTACTTCACCTGTTCCTGGGCCACCTGCAGTTCGAGACGCGCCTCTTGCGGACTGTAGACACCGTCGATCAATTCGCGGATTTCCTTGCGGATTCCAATAGGCGTGATGTTATTCGCCTGATTGAACGCGATCTGCTTCGCACGACGCCGGTCCGTTTCGTCGATTGCACGGCGCATCGAGTCGGTAATACGGTCGCCATAGAGGATCGCCATGCCGTTCAGGTTACGGGCCGCACGTCCGATCGTCTGGATCAGGCTGCGCTCGGATCGAAGGAAGCCCTCCTTGTCCGCGTCCAGAATTGCAACGAGCGACACCTCGGGAATATCCAAACCCTCGCGCAGAAGGTTGATTCCGACCAGCACGTCAAACGTACCCAGGCGAAGGTCACGAATGATTTCGACGCGTTCCACGGTATCGATATCGCTGTGGAGATACCGGACTTTTATGCCATTGTCGCCGAGGAATTCGGTTAATTGTTCGGCCATGCGCTTGGTAAGCGTCGTAACGAGAACGCGTTCGTTCTTCTTCACCCGCTCGGTAATTTCCGACATCAGGTCATCGACCTGCGAGCTGGCAGGTCGGACGGAAATCAATGGATCGACGAGGCCGGTTGGGCGCACCACTTGCTCTACCACTTGTCCGGCATGCTGCTTCTCATAATCGGCCGGCGTGGCAGAAACAAAAATCGTCTGACGCATCTTGCTTTCGAACTCTTCGAACCGCAATGGCCGATTGTCCAGCGCCGATGGCAGGCGAAAACCGTAATCAACCAGATTCGTCTTCCGTGCCCGGTCGCCGTTATACATGCCGTTCAACTGTCCCAGCAATACATGGGACTCGTCGAGAAACATGATGGCGTCCTGGGGGAGATAGTCAACCAGCGTAGGAGGCGGCTCCCCGGGTTTCGCGCCGCTCAGATGCCGGGAATAATTCTCGATGCCCTTTGTGAAACCGATCTCGGCCATCATTTCCAGATCGAAGCGGGTACGCTGCTCGAGGCGTTGCTCTTCAACGAGCTTGTTCTGGCTGCGAAACCACTCAAGCCGGTCCCGCAATTCCTCCTTGATGCTCTCGATCGCACGCAACACGGTCGTGCGAGGGGTGACGTAATGCGAGCCAGGATAGATGGTAAAACGGGGAATCTTCTGCCGGACACGGCCGGTCAACGGGTCGAACAACTGAAGGCTGTCGATCTCGTCATCGAAGGTTTCGATGCGCAACGCGAGTTCCGCATGCTCCGCCGGGAATACATCAATTACATCACCGCGAACCCGGAAAGTACCACGACCGAAGTCCACCTCGTTGCGGGTGTATTGCATCTGGATCAAGCGTGCAATGACATCGCGCTGGCTGACCTTGTCCTTGGCGCGCAGCGTCAAAATCATCTGGTGGTATTCATTCGGATTACCAATACCATAGATGGCTGAAACGGTAGCGACGATGACGACATCACGCCGTTCCATCAGCGACTTGGTGCAGGACAACCGCATCTGCTCGATATGCTCGTTGATCGACGAGTCTTTCTCGATGAAAAGATCCCGCTGCGGCACGTACGCTTCCGGCTGGTAGTAATCGTAGTAACTGACAAAATATTCCACCGCGTTCTGCGGGAAGAATTCGCGGAATTCGCTGTAGAGCTGGGCGGCGAGCGTTTTGTTCGGCGCAAACACGATAGCGGGTCGTCCCATTCGGGCAATCACATTGGCCATCGTGTAGGTTTTGCCGGAACCGGTAACGCCCAACAAGGTCTGGTATGACAGGCCATCCACGATGCCTTCCGCCAATTTGGCGATGGCGGCAGGTTGATCGCCCGCGGGTGGAAATGGCTGGTACAGACGATAGGGGGAGTCCGGGAAAGTGACGATTTTCGCTTCGTCAATCGTGCTGGGAACTTGGGATAAATCTGCCATCTGGTTTCGACCTTTGGTAGAATAATAAGTTGCACTTCGGCGCGAGACATACGGCCTTGCACCGCATACAACCCGCTGCAAAGCAAAACTTCAGCAGCCAACTTTTCATGTTATCACGATGAACCAATCCTCTTCCGCTTCCCTGTTTACCGCCATCGAGATGGCGCCTCGCGACCCGATCCTGGGAATTACCGAAGGATTCAATGCCGACAAGAACCCGAACAAGGTCAATCTCGGCGTGGGTGTTTATTACGACGACAATGGCAAAGTGCCACTGCTCGACTGCGTGCGGAAAGCGGAGATGCAACTGATGGAAAAAGCGGCTCCCCGCACCTACTTGCCGATCGAGGGATTGGCTGCATACGACAAGGCGGTGCAAGAGCTTGTATTTGGTGCCGACAGCCCGGTAGTTCAAGAGAAGCGTGCAATCACCGTGCAGGCACTCGGCGGTACCGGCGCGTTGAAATTGGGCGCCGACTTTCTCAAGCGCTTCTCGCCTGCATCACAGGTCTGGATCAGCGATCCGAGCTGGGAAAACCACCGCGCCCTGTTCGAGTCGGCCGGCTTTACGGTCAATAATTATCCGTATTACGACCCTGCAACCCGCGGCGTCAATTTTGCCGGCATGCTCAGTGCGTTGAACAGCATGCCGTCCGGCGCCATCGTGGTGCTGCATGCCTGCTGCCACAATCCGACCGGTGCCGATCTGACCGCGGATCAGTGGACCGATGTCATCAAGGTCGTGACGGAACGTGGTCTCGTGCCCTTCCTTGACATGGCGTATCAGGGCTTTGGTGACGGCATCGACGCCGACGGCAAAGTCGTGCGACGCTTTGCGGATGCAGGCGGACCTCTGTTTGTTTCCAATTCCTTCTCAAAATCCTTCTCGCTGTACGGCGAACGCGTCGGGGCATTAAGCATCGTTGCGGTCAGCAGCGAGGAAGCCGCGCGCGTCCTCTCGCAATTGAAGCGCGTGGTGCGCACCAACTATTCCAATCCACCTATCCACGGCGGACAAGTGGTTGCGACCGTACTATCGACGCCCGACCTGCGCAAGCTGTGGGAGGAAGAACTTGCCGGGATGCGTGTCCGTATTCGCGAGATGCGCCAGGCATTGGTGGCAAAACTGAAAGAAAAAGCACCAGGTCATGATTTCGATTTCGTGATTCAGCAACGCGGCATGTTTTCGTATTCGGGCCTCACCAAGGCGCAGGTTGAGAAGCTGCGCAACGAACACTCGATCTATGCCGTCGATACCGGCCGTATCTGTGTCGCGGCACTAAACTCGCGAAACGTGGATACGATTGCCGCCGCAATCGCAAGCCTGCTTTGATTTCTTTCAACGAAAAAGTGTTTTCAAAATTTTGCTCGCAAAATTTTGACAGGAGCAAAGAAACGCGCCTATAATAGCTGCTCTGTTCCCTGATAGCTCAGTCGGTAGAGCGACGGACTGTTAATCCGCAGGTCCCTGGTTCGAGTCCAGGTCGGGGAGCCACAGAATACAAGGGCCTACATGCAAATGTAGGCCCTTTTTCTTTAGGCAGTTCTGCTTGCGCTGATTTGTTTTACTTGGCGAGGGCATACCTTTGTCAATCGGGCTTCGTGTGTGCGCATGGACATGTCGATCGATCGCCACTAACAGGCATACCCGCAATAATTGAGATCACCAGGGAATGCGTCACAAGGCAGCCGCGCCAGACGGCTGCTCAGTGATGTCAGCGCCAGGGCGCATCCTCTAGCTCCAGCAGCGCACTGATGACAATTCCGGCAATCCATGAGATAGCGACGACACTTAGCACATAAAGTATTGCTGTTATCACGTCTGTCTCCGTTTTTACCATTCCTTCCTGGTTATTTCACCAGTTTTGCGAAAACGAATGTTGACAATAGTCACTGACACCAGCTTGTCGGTTCTAGGGCTCCATCGGGCAACGAATGAATCTCGGCATGCTCTCTCCAAGAACAAGAAGTGTCAGATCAATGCATTGGCAAAAGCCTCAATTTCCAGATCCGGTCAGGAATCATCGAGCCGTCATTTCTTCCTGGAAGAAAAATGGCGCATCGAAAGTGTTTTCGTTGCAACAAATATTTCCCGTAGCAGGTAGACAAAACTGCCGATCAGGGAAAGCATGCCGAGCACGAAGAACAGTGCAATCACTTGCGCCAGAGCCAAGTTGAGTGCGTCGCCTACAAATAGCGTTGCAATTACCATGCAGATCAGTAGTCCACAGATGGTGCTAAGAGTAATGGCCCGATTGATCAGTCTTGCTCGTTGATACAGCGTCTCCAACTCGGCCAAGGCGTCTGTCATGTCGGCCATGCCAGCCGTATTGACCCTGTCTTCCAATACCCGAGAACGATCGATGATGCGCGCCAAGCGATTGGTCAATACGGTCAGCTTGGTTCCCACCCCTGTCAGCAAAAATACCGGCGCAATTGCCAATTGAATAATGTGACCAATGTCGCCGAGCTGTATTTCCATAGTGGACAAGAATCCGCAGGTGAGAAGGAGTGGACCTAGTCTATCAGTTGACACTGGCGACAAAAGAATTTGACAGGCGTTTGATTTTTATCGATTCCGGAAATGCTAATAAGCGGACCCTAGCGCAATCGGACGCTGTCACATCTGCGAAGGAAGCCAAATCAAGCTGGAGCCGTCAACAACGTTGATAGTCACGTTCTTGATCTGATGTGTGCCATTGCAGCTGACTTGTGAAGCTTGCTCTGGCAATCGCATCGTCGGTGACGGCTTCGCCATGGCGGGTTAACCCAAAAGCGTTGAGTGAGACAGATTTGACCAAATGCAACGCGTGAAACCTAAATCCGCGCTATACACACTACTTGGCCTGTTGGACATCGGTTCCGATCGTGAAAACGAGTGCAGTTGGCTCATCCGAAGATCGAAAAGAATGGGGCGGAATAGCGTCATTCCGCCCGCTGATCTGCATGGGGCGCGCCTGCGTATGTACGGTCACCCCATGAGAGCATACCTTCGGTAATGACACTCGCCCTTTTGATACCCGATCATTGTTACAACATGCCAGCAAGAGAGATCCGCAATGACGACTTATCTGGAACCCGAGTTTTCCCTACGTTTTCATAACGTCGCGACGACAAGTCCGCGCTTTCCTGCCATTGAGGCAGGCTCTTCGCTGTCGAACCTGGTCCATTCCACGACGGAAGGCGTAGTGGTGCTTGATGAGCGCTGCAAGATCGTTTTGATCAGCCAAACTGCCGAACGGATGTTTGGGTATCCCGCGCAGGATCTGCTCAACAAATCGGTGGATGTACTGCTGCCGCCGCATCTCGGGGCGGAACAGCGCCGCAGAATGGCGCGCCTGGCGTCGATTCACGTGAATGGCCGCAAGATGAAGGTTGGGTTGAAGGGTTTGCATGTAAGCGGCGAAGAGATTCCCGTCAATGCCAGCGCATCCCGTGCAACTGTACAAGGCGAGTCCTTCCTGGTCATGGTTCTGCAGGAGGATAAGGTCCTGACCGTTTTCGAGACCAAGAAACGCCCTGTCCGGCGCGCCGATCTGCGTAAACTCGCCGTGTCGTCGCAGCAGACGAATGAAGTGGAAAAACGGCGGTTTTCCAAGAAGCTGTATGACGATATCGGGCAGCGATTAAGCGTCCTTAAGCTCGACCTGGATTGGCTGGAAAACAGCCTCCCGGACACGGATGCCTGCGTACCGGCCAGAGTTGCGCAAATGCAAGGCATGCTCGACAAGGTCATCACGATGACGAAGACAATGGCGTCAACCTTGCGGCCACCCCTGCTCGACGATTTTGGCCTGATTCCTGCCGTGGAGTGGATGACCGACAATTTTCAGAAGAGGACAGGCGTCGCTTGTCAGCTTATCCTTGGAGGCGTTCAAAGCAAACTGGGCGATCCGATTGAATCTGCCGTTTTTCGGGTCTTACAGGAAGCGCTCCTGAACATCGAGAGGCACGCCGAGGCGAGCCAGGTCGAACTGATCCTGCTGCGAAATGGCAGCAAACTTGAGTTGACGGTGCGGGACAACGGCAAAGGCATTGCTGCCGGAAACGAGAATAAACCCGGTTGCTATGGGTTGATGACGATGAGGGAAAGGATTTTCATATTAGGAGGTACAATTACGATCGGCAACATTAACCCGCATGGGGTGGAGATTTCCGTATCCATTCCGATCGATTCCTTTCCCATTCACTAGAAGAACCTATGATTCGAATCGTTATCGCTGATGACCACACGATCATGCGAGAGGGGCTCAAGCGTATTCTGGACGGCGCAGAGGACATTGAAGTGGTTGGCGAAGCCGTGGATGGTTTCGAAGCGCTGGCCCATGTCCGCAAGGGCGGTTTCGATCTTCTGATGCTGGATTTGTCAATGCCGGGCCGCAGCGGCGTCGAATTGATCCGGCAGATCAAGGATGAGGTGCCGAAGCTGCCCATCCTCATCCTGACCATGCACGAGGAAGAACAGTACGCGGTCCGTGCCATTCGGGCCGGCGCACGCGGCTATCTCACCAAGGAAAGCGCCGGCACGCAGCTGGTCAGCGCAATTCGCAAGGTGGCCGCCGGACGTCCCTACATCAGCCTGGAAGTCGCCGAACAGTTGGCGATGGACGCCATGCCCACCAACGAGGAACTGCCGCATAAGCAGCTTTCCAACCGTGAATTCGAAGTATTCACGTTACTGGTCAGCGGCAAATCCATCACCGAGATCGCCGACTCGCTGCATTTAAGCGCAAAAACGGTCAGCACACACAAAACCCGAATTCTTCAAAAGATGAGCATGAATTCGCTGGCAGAAATGGTGCAGTATGCCGTCCAGCACCGTTTGCTTGGCCCGCTGAAAAACTAGCTGGTTTATGACACTGCCAAGAATTGAAAATAGTACAAACCCCGGCAGCCGTTGTGAAATTCCCACAAAGTCCACGTTGAGACGTCTTTTTTATTGACTTTATTTGTCTGACCTCCTGCCTCAGTAAATTCCACTTTCGCTTGTAAGAATATTCCTACAAGTCGCTCTCGCTTCCTACACCCGGATTCAGCCACGACCGATAGTAAATGTGCATGGTGCTTGCGATACTGAGCACACGCAATAAGCATCCCGACAGGCAACTCAATTGCCGCTCCAAATATTCAAGGCTTGATGGTGTTTTGGAGACCACATCGGCCTGCACCCATTTACGAAGACATCTACGGATGTCGTACCGCATCTGAATTCTGCTCTATCTTGAAATAGGAGATGACTATGTTATCTACGCAAATGTCTGAAATCCGTTCCGATTCCCCGAATTCGGCTTTGCACTCATCTTCTGTTGACGCAGCTTGGCAGCGCCAAGGGAAATTGTGGTCGAATCTGAAGGAGTTGTGCGACGTATTGCGTATTCCGCATGCCGCAGCGCATACGGATGAAGAACTGCAGTTCCAGCATGTGCAATTCAAAACTGGACAGCGTATTCATACGATCGGCCAGCCTTTCGATACCCTCTATATCGTGCATTCCGGGTTCCTGAAGACCGTATTGATCGATGAATTCGGGAACGAGCAAGTTCTCAGCTTCCCGATGAAGGGCGACCTGTTTGGCGTCGATGGCATCCATACCAAACGTTATGCATCCGAGGCAGTCGCCCTGTCCAATTGCGACCTGATCCTTCTGCCATTCAAGAAATTGACCGCTCTCGGCCGCGTGCATGTGGAATTCGAGCATGCCATGTATAGCGTGATGAGCCGGGAGCTCGTACGCGAGCAGGCAATGGTCAGCATGCTTGGTGCATTAAGCGCGGAGGCACGCGTGGCCCGGTTCCTGGTATCACTGTCCGAACGCTATGCCGAAATGGGGTATTCCAGCAAGCTGTTCAACCTGCGGATGACCCGCCATGAAATCGGCAGCTACCTTGGCCTGACACTGGAAACCGTGAGCCGCACGTTGTCAGCCTTCAATGAAATCGGCTTGATTACGGTCGATCAGCGGTCTATCGGCATCAAGGATGCGGATGCCCTGAAGACGCTGCGCCGTTTGCCGCCGTCCAGCTCGCGGGCAAAGCAGGTCGCCGCAAAGAAATCGAAACTGGCGGCGTCGCAGAAACAGCCACCCGAGTCGGATTTGACCGGACTCGCGTCGGTCTGATCAAAGCATCAATCCGGTTTCCGCCTCATCGCGAAATGCCCTGTCGATAGTCTCGACAGGGCATTTTTCCTTGGCACTACTGCATATGCTGGCCGCCATTGATCGCAATGTTCGCGCCTGTGACGAAAGCAGCTTCGTCCGAGCATAGATAAGCAATTAGAGCGGCAACCTCGTCCGGTTCACCAAGACGCCCGAGTGGAATTTGCGGCAAAATTTTATTTTCCAGCACATCCCGCGAAATCTGCATGACCATGTTTGTCCGCAAGTAGCCGGGCGATATGGTGTTCACCGTAATGCCCTTGGAGGCCACCTCCAGAGCCAGCGCCTTGGTAAAGCCGTGTACTCCCGCCTTGGCGGCGGCATAGTTTGCTTGTCCGAAAGCGCCTTTCTGGCCATTCACCGATGAAATATTGATGATTCGGCCCCATTCGTTTTCCAGCATGCCATGCATGACCAGCTTGCTCATGTTGAAGACGCTATCGAGGTTGGTCTGCCTGACGATCCGCCAATCGTCATAACTCATTTTTTTGAAGGTGGAATCGCGTGTGATACCTGCATTGTTGACAAGGATGTCAATGCGCCCCAAATCGGAAAGAATCTGCATCACACCGGCGCTGCAGGAATCGAAATCGGCGACATCCACCCGACAAGCCGAAAAGGTGAATCCTTCCTTTGCCTGGTTGCTCAGCCAGGTCGACGCTCGGTCGTTGTGTGGAGAATAAGTTGTTGCAACGCGGTACCCCTTGCGGAATAAGCTCCGGCAGATCGCTTCGCCGAGTCCGCCCATCCCGCCTGTCACAAGCGCAACCTTCTGCGATGTCATGTCTGGTGCCATTTTGCGTCTCCTCATTATTCTCAAGACGGTCAGGTGCTTCCGCCAATAAACGGAATGCACGAGCACACGAACTCATTAACCAACCGAGGTTCGTTTTCGATTCAGGGAGGAAGGAATAGTTCGGCATTGACTGATCCGCATGGCCGTCCGTGGCGTCGGCAGAGACCGCCATCCCGTCGCAGCGCCTGGAATATGAACCCGGCATGGCGGCAAAGGTCTACACATAGACGCAAAGGTAAAGCAGCAAGCAAAGGGAAGCACCAAAACAATAACGGATGCGGCTTGATACTGGACGCTGTTCAGCACAGCCAGGTCCGACTGATTGGAGCAGAAACCAATGCAGCCCAGATTCACCATTTGCTATTCGCCCGAACGGCCCGGTTATGTCACCGCGTCGCTCTATATTCCATCCGTTGCGGACATCCATGGCTGGCACATGGAAGCGAAGAAGGATTATTTTTCAGCGGCGTTCTTCACCGTCGAGAATTTCTACGCCGAACACGCCATGCATTTGTATCGAAGCGTGCAGGACGATGTGTACAGCCCATGGACAATCGACTACCCGCCGGCTGGTGACCGCATCCGCTGCCCGATGCCGGAAACGGTATGTCATGAACTGGAGCGACTTCAATCCAGATTTGTCCACGATTGGCTGTTCTTTAAAGAAGACCCGAATGCATCCGCGGAGGTCGATGCCTATGGCATGCTCGGCTTGCCCATCCAGGAAGTCAACGTCAGGTCAAGACGCATGCACCGCTTCGAGCGGAAGGGGAATGTGTGGACATGCATGTCCGCCGGCGCCGATCACCATGTGGATGAGATGCTTCGCAAGTATTGGCGATTGGGCGAGAAGATCTCGATGCGCTGAGACCGCACCTGTTCGCTGCTGCCGTCACCAGCAGGCTGCCGGCAGCGTACCCGTGCACGTTCCACTCACCTTTCCGGGCTCCTCGCTCAATGGCTTCGCGTCCACCGGGGAAGCGGGCTGCCACACAGCGTTATAATTGCCGCCGATATGCGGGGACCGGCCTCGCCCAGAGTCATAACGTTCGCGTCAGTCCGGTAGACGACGCCAACATATCGGACTAAATCGCGGGCGATTGTTCAATTGGATTGAAAATCCCATAATTTTCGAGGTTTTTCGGGGCCGCATTTGTTGCGGCCCGTTTCATTTTGCGGTTATCGGCGCGTTTGCATTTACAATGCCGTCGCAGCCTGCGCCGCATTGGCGGACCGAAAGTGCATTCACCAATCGTTTTTATGTCAAAGAACCAAGCCAGCAAGCCGATAGAAATGAAAATCTCGACAGTGGTCGCGGTATCCGCACTACTGCGGGAAACCGACCCTGCCCTTCTGGATGCCGCATTAAGGAGCATGACCGGCGGCGCGGCTGATTACTTCGATCATGAATTCACGGTGATCGACCTGGCCGGATGCGACTTGTCCGGGCATACCGTCGACTGGCCGGCGCTGATCAGCCTTTTCAAGTCCTATAGCCTGAACCTGGTAGCGGTACGCCATGCACCGGCCGCCATGGAAGCAGACATCGTCGCGCACGGGTTAAGCATCGATGTGGTCGCCAAGCCACGGCAGCAATTAGACGAGGAAGTTGTGCCTGCGCCAGCGCCTGCCCCCGTGGCCGCACCCGCGCCAGCCATCGCCGAACCCGCTCCTCCGCCGCCCATGCCTCAGCAATCCGCCGCCGCGATGATCGTGGATACGCCGGTACGTGCCGGCCAGCGCATCTATGCGCGCGGCGCGGACCTGATCGTGACGGCAGTCGTCAACAGTGGCGCCGAGCTGATCGCTGACGGCAGCATCCACATCTACGCGCCCTTGCGCGGACGGGCGCTGGCCGGCGCCAGCGGCAATGCCGACGCGAGGATTTTCGCATTGAGCATGGAAGCCGAACTCGTATCCATTGCGGGCACCTACCGTACTTTTGAAAACGGTTTGCCGAAAGAGATTGCGATGAAGCCGGCGCAGGTTCGCCTCGACGGCGATCGCATCGACGTGCTGCCGATTCACACCCGGGCCTAGTTCATTCAATATCGAAAGGAGTTTGTTTGTGGCAAAAATCATTGTTGTAACGTCCGGTAAAGGCGGAGTCGGCAAAACCACTTCCAGCGCCAGCTTCGCCTCCGGCCTGGCTCTGCGCGGACACAAGACGGCAGTGATCGACTTCGACGTCGGCCTGCGCAATCTCGACCTGATCATGGGCTGCGAACGCCGTGTGGTGTATGACCTGATCAACGTCATCAACAATGAAGCCACCCTGAACCAGGCGCTGATCAAGGACAAGCATTGCGAGAACCTGTTCGTGCTGCCGGCCTCGCAAACGCGCGACAAGGATGCGTTGTCGGAAGAAGGCGTGGAACGCGTGTTGAAGGACCTGGCGAAGATGGACTTCGAATACGTCGTCTGTGATTCTCCGGCGGGCATCGAGCATGGCGCGGTGATGGCGCTGACCTTCGCTGACGAAGCAGTCATTGTGACCAATCCTGAAGTCTCCTCGGTGCGGGACTCGGACCGTATTCTCGGCATCATTCAGGCGAAGTCGCGGCGCGCCAAGAGCGGCGGCGCTCCGGTGAAGGAGCATTTGCTGGTGACGCGCTACGTACCGAAGCGCGTCGAAGCGGGCGAGATGCTGTCATACACCGACGTACAGGAAATCCTGCGCATTCCGCTGATCGGGATCATCCCGGAATCCGAGTCGGTGCTGCATGCGTCCAACCAGGGCAATCCGGCGATCCACATGACCGGCACCGATGTCGCGGAAGCGTATCAGGATGTCGTATCGCGCTTTCTCGGACAGGACATTCCCCTTCGTTTCACGACCTACGAAAAACCCGGCCTGTTCCAGCGGCTTTTTAAGGGCAAGTAACATGGCGCTACTTTCATTCCTCTTTAATACCAAGCCGAAGACAGCGGTTGCCGCGAAGGAGCGGCTTCAGGTCATCATCGCCCGCGAGCGCAACGGATTGGACGGCCCGGACTTCCTGCCTGCGCTGCACAAGGAACTGATCGCCGTCATTTCGAAATATGCGAAGGTCGATCCGGACGACATCAAGATTTCCCTGGATCGCCAGGGCAATCTGGAAGTACTGGATGTGAACGTGGTATTGCCAGACGTGGCGACGAAGTAATCGCATCTGCGCCAATGCGCACCGGCGTCATCCAGCCGGCGCAATACGCAAAAAGGGCATGGCACCGTAACAGGACCATGCCCTTTTCTTTTTGCGTCATGGCAGGAGATTAATGTATCTGATGCTTCAGGTCGGAGAGCTCACGGTGCGCCTGCATCACTGCATTCCTGATCTCGTCGTCTAGCGAAGGTGCGCGTTCGCATGCGTCCTTGGCCTTGTCGCCCAGCTGTTCGAGGTCGTCGATACACTGACGGATTTGCTGCTCATCCTGCGTCTGCTGCATTTTCATCTTGGCTTCGCCGGATTTCTCGTCCAGCTGCTGGATGCAATCCTTCAGATCCATCGGAAGAAGAATGGCGTTCTGGCAAGCCTGGGATGCGGTATGGATGGTTTGCTCAACCTGATTGAATCGCTGTTGAATTTCATTGATTTGCATCATTATGAAGCTCCTGTTAGGCGAGTTACATCGACTGTAACGGGCCTGTTGGATGACGATGCCTACATGAAGTTCCGGTTGTTGCCGTGATGCAGGAAGAGGATTGGGTGCGTGACGCTTTCCTGTCCGGGCCGACTTTGCACAAATTGCCTGCGCTGACCAATCCCATGTGTGATGGCGCTCAAAAGGTTTCATCGCCAGTGGCGACATGATGAATGATGCCAACCGAAGCATGCACACCACTGACGATGCGAATGACGACAAGAAAGGACAACAATGCGTTGGATGCGATACCTGGCGGTGATGCTCGCCGCCGCTTTGACATTTGGTTGCGATAACCAGGGGCGTCCTGTGCAGGAATTTGGTCTGGATAAACTCGCCAAAGGCGTTTCCTCCGAAGGCGACGTGCGCATGGTGATGGGCAAACCGGATACCGTGCGCGAGGAAGATGACGGATCACGGACGCTGGAATATCCGAAGGGGCCGGAAGGCGCGCGAACCTGGATGTTCAGCATCGGCAAGGACGGCGTACTGCGCGACTACAAGCAGGTGCTGACGGAAGAAAATTTTGCACGCATCAAGCAGGGGATGAGCCAGGACGAGATCCGCTGGATGCTTGGCAAGCCGCGTACCGTGGTGCAATACAAGCTTAAGAACGAAGAGGTATGGGATTGGAAATACATGGCCGACAGCACGACGGCACGACTGTTCAATGTGCATTTCGATATCGGAACGCGCAAGGTTACAAGCACGTCGACGTCCCCTGCGACGAACTACTGATGCACTGCCGAGTCACCTTGGCCGCTGGGGAAAGAACGGAACAAACAGGCTCAATACCTGCGCGAATCCCCAGTCAACGTGCTCCTTTTCCACCTTGACGACGTTGTGCCTGGAATGCAGATAATCGAGCCAGTAGCATGACACGATCCAAGCATTCACCACCAACCTGTCGATCTGTTCGGCTGGCGCTTTCAGCAAGCCCGCTTCGACCAGCCTCTCAAGAACCCGCCTGATATCCGCCTGGGCGCGATCCGCAAGGTCGACGTTGCGCAGGCGCAGCGTCGGCGCCAGCTTCCAGATTGCCGCACTGTCGCGATAAAAGAACCGCCATTCCCACATCAGATTGAACCATTGCCGGAGATAGGCGATGCCCGCCTCCTCGCTCGCCCGGGCGCCAAGGGGTGTCGCCGCCACGCCGAGCAGCGCCGATTCGAAAGCATCAAATAGAGCAACGAGAATATGCTCTTTCTTCTTGAAGTAGTAATACAGATTGCCTTCATTGATGCCCACGGTGCGCGCAATTTCGGCTGTCGTAACGGCATCCGGCCCGGATTCATTAAAAAGCCGCTGGCAGGCATCGAGTATCCGTGCGCGGGTAGGGAGGGTGTCTTCCGTCATTTTTTGATTGTTTGACAAAATTAAGGTGCTCACCTTAATATTGATTGACCAGTTCGCCAAGCTTTCAGCGCCGCGCCATTTTACGTGACGACACCTGTAGCCGAACGGTATCCAGGCATCAATATCTGATGTCGATGATCGCTGCCGTTGTACATGAAAGGACGCGTATGGGGTTCAAACTCGAAGGAAGCGTTGCTGTCGTGACTGGTGCCGCCCATGGAATCGGCGCCGCCCTGTCTCTCGAATTGGCACGGCGAAAGTGCCATCTCGCACTGGTGGACCGGGATGCCGAAACCCTTGATGCGACTGCCAGCGCTGCCCAGGCGCTCGGCGTGAACGTCAGCAGGCACTATCTGGACATCACGGACGCTGACGCGGTAACGGCCTTGCCTACCGCCGTGCTTGCCGCCCATGGTCGGGTCGGGCTGGTGATCAACAATGCCGGTGTCGCGCTGATGGGCGATGTTGAACAACTGACATTGGAAGACATCGAATGGTTGTTCAACATTAACTTCTGGGGGGTGGTCAGAAGCTGCAAGGCATTTCTTCCTGTCCTGCGCATGCAACCGCACGCCCATATCGTCAACCTTTCCAGCGTCTTCGGCCTGATCGCCCCGGCCGGTCAGTCGGCCTACTGCGCAAGCAAATTCGCCGTACGCGGTTTCTCCGACGCCCTCAGGCATGAACTGGAAGGCAGCAGCATCGGCGTCTCCACCGTCCATCCCGGCGGCATCAAGACCCGCATCGCCCACCATTCCCGACGCGCCGCGCTGTTCGACGAACGACAGGCCGCTCAACTGGCGGACAAGTTCTGGCGCGAAGTGCGGACCACGCCCGCTCAGGCAGCCGCATGCATCGTGAAAGGCATCGAACGCGGTGCGCCGCGCATCCTGATCGGCGGGGATGCACGGGTGATCGACTGGCTATCCCGGCTCGCGCCGATCGGGTACTGGAGGCTACTGCGCAAATTCTTCGTCATCAAACCCAAAACCACCGGCGAACTGCGGGCGGATTCATCGCGGAGTTCCACATGAGCAGCTGGCAGGCCAGGTTATTCAGCTTTATTCTCAAGCAGACGTTCAAGCGCAAGCTTGCACGCGCCAGCACGGCGGACGAGGCGCGCAAATTGTTCAATGCCGGCGGCGGCAAGCCGATGTCCGGGGTTCGCTATACGCCGGCGGTCATGGGCGGCGTTCCCGGAGAATGGGTGGAAGCAGCCGGCGGCAGCGGTCAGGCCACCCTCCTCTATCTGCATGGCGGCGGCTATTTCGCGTGCTCCGCGCGATCCCATCGCGCCATTACCGGCTTTTATGCACGACAGGGATTCAAGGTGTTCGCCCCCGATTACCGCCTGGCGCCGGAACACCCGTTTCCCGCAGCGATCGACGATGCTGAGAGCGTGTATCGTGCTCTGCTGGAGAGCGGTGTGTCACCCTCGGGCGTCGTACTTTCAGGCGACTCCGCCGGCGGAGGCCTTTGCCTGTCGCTCCTGCTGCGTTTGCGTTCACTGGGCATGCCATTGCCTGCAGGCGCCGCACTGTTTTCACCCCTCACCGATCTGGCAGTGACCGGCGAGTCGCTGGCACGCAACGACAAGCGATGCGCCATGTTCTCTGGCAGCCGGATGGGCCTCGCGCCGTCGCTCTACCTCGGCAACACCGATCCCCGCGATCCGCTCGCCTCGCCCCTGTATGCCGACCTGGCAGGACTGCCACCGATCCTGATTCATGTCGGCGCGGACGAAGTATTGCTGGATGATTCCACCCGCTTCGCCAAGCAGGCACGCGACGCCGGCGTGCCGGTTGAGTTGCGGATTTGGCCTGCCGTGCCGCATGTGTGGCAGCTGTTTCACGGCTTTATTCCGGAAGGTGCTGAATCGCTGGCATCGGCCGGTGTCTTTCTCAAGCAGCGCATCCTGGATGGCGGTGCCCTCCTGAGCAGGCGCGATTCGGATCAACCCGATTTCGACACCATCATCGTCGGCAGCGGGTTCTCCGGCCTTGGCATGGCGATACAACTCAAGAAGGCGGGCAGACACTCGTTCATCGTCCTGGAGAAAGCGGATGACATCGGCGGCACATGGCGCGACAACACCTATCCGGGCTGCGCCTGCGACGTACCCTCGCACATGTACTCGTTCTCCTTCGAGCGCAAGCACGACTGGAGCCGCATGTATTCCACACAGCCGGAAATCCTCGCTTACCTCATGCATTGTGCGGGCAAGCACCATCTTGCTCCCCACATACGCCTGGGCGCGGAAATGCGCGACGCGGTGTTTGATGAAGCAACAAACATCTGGAAGGTGACCATGGCGGATGGCCGTTCATTGACGGCGCGCTTCCTCGTTTCCGCACTCGGTGCGCTGAGCCGACCGTCCTACCCGCGCTTGCCGGGCATCGAGCGCTTCAAGGGCAAGGCCTTCCATTCGGCCGAGTGGGATCACGGCTACACGCTGGCCGGCAAGAGGGTCGCGGTCATCGGCACCGGCGCCAGCGCGATCCAGTTCATTCCGCAGATTGCGCCTCAGGTGGCGCACCTCGCAGTATTTCAGCGAACACCGGTATGGGTATTGCCGAAGATGGACCGGCCGATCGGCAACCGTGAACGCGCCATCTATGAGCGCGTGCCGGGCGCAATGCGGGCGTTCCGCAATGTCATCTATTGGCGCCAGGAGCTCACCGGGCTCGGCTTCCTGCATCCAAAGCTGATGAAGCGGGCGGAAGAACTGGCGCTACGCCATGTGCGCCGCCACATCAGCGATCCGGCATTAAGGGAAAAGGTAACGCCGCATTACACCCTCGGCTGCAAGCGCGTGCTGATCTCGAACGATTATTTTCCGGCCCTGGCGCGGCCCAACGTGCAGCTCGTTACCGATGGAGTTGCCGAAATCACGGAGCACGGGGTCATTGATCGCAGCGGTGTGGAGCATCAGGTCGACGCGATCATTTACGGCACCGGCTTCCGCGTCACCGACCTCCTCTTGCCAGTACGCATCATCGGCCGAAACGGCGTCGACCTGAATGATGCATGGCGAAACGGCCCGGAAGCCTTCCTCGGCCTGATGGCGGCAGGCTACCCCAACCTGTTCATGCTCCTCGGCCCCAACACAGGTCTTGGCCACAATTCCGTGGTCTTCATGGCCGAACAGCAGATCCGGCATGCCCTGCGTTGCATGAACCTGATGCGAAAGCAGAAAAAGCGCTCCATCGAAGTCGATGCCGGCGCACAGAACCAATTCAATCACGGATTGCAGCGCAGATTGCAAACAACCGTCTGGGCTTCGGGCTGCAAAAGCTGGTACCTGAATGAAAACGGCAAGAATGTGACGTTGTGGCCCGGGTTTACATTTGAGTATTGGCGACGAATGAAGAAACTCAATATGAGGGACTATCGTCTTGCATAGCAAGGAATGGATTCCGAGTTGTTGACGGCGGCCTCCAAGCAAAAAACAGCTTTCGTCCGCAGGCAATGTTTTGCTTTACTTGTACCGCAAGATGCGACTCAACGCAGTCCGGAACCAATCAAAGGTTTCGCCGGAATCCACAAGTGCTTACTGTGTCAGCCGATCCCCATATTTGATGATGTCGTGAAGACTGTCGGGAGTGCTTGGTGCCAGAGGGTCGATCCAGAAACCGGCATGCGTCAGCCTGTCTAAAAGATGTTTTTTTGCAATGACATTATCGATTTCGATTATCCGGTAGATTTCACCGAATTCGTTCTCCACGCCAACCCGCATTGCTATATCCGCACCAGCTTTCGGAATTTCATCTGGGGAAGGAAGATCTGCGAGTAACTTTTCGTCGAAACTGGATCGCTTGGATCCGCTTACAAGGTAAGTATTCATTCTCTGCCTCCTGGTGAACTCAGCTTGGAGCGTTGTCGCTGAATTTAGTGCGGTATTGATAAGGATCAGTGTTCAACGAGGTGCCTGACATATGGCTGTTCAGCCTATGGTTCAGGTGATTGCATATAGATACCGTCGCGACAGATGCTGTTACTGATCGTGGCTGCGCTCTTGAGGTGAAGTGATACTGCCGAAGCGAACGGACAAAAACGGATTCACCAAAGCAATATCGGGAAACAAGCACCTGACCGCGGCTTCCCTATCACACCGGCGCAGAAGGCAGGATTGGCTGCCCTGCAGATCAGCAGTTGTCGATCAATGAACTATTAAGCCGGAATCAATGGTTTGCTCCACCTATTCCGGCATGTCTGCCGCACAAAACCGGTTTGGACACTTAATTCCGCTTGCATGTTGGTGGCTTAGGTCCATACTGCATCGATAAATCAATAATTCATTGTCGTAGATGGCTCTTCCTGATCGGTGGACAATGAACATCCTGCGATGCATGAGTCCGCTATGTCAGCGGCCTTTCCAGTCAAACCAGTTCAGCAAGTCATTCGACGCATTTGCGGACTATGGATTGATCGCCTGCCCGCACTGCGGCATTACTATCAAGGGCAACGTCGATTCGATGCACCTGTCGCATGCCCTGTCGACCCAGGAAGAAGCCGAATTCAACATTCAACATCCGGCTTCGCCTCTCCAATGAATCATCCGCATCCCGACCATCGCTGGTTTTTTGGTGCATACCTGATCGTTGCCAGCAATCGGTTCGTTGCACGCGAAGTGCATGACCTGCTCTTCCAGAGAGGCGATCACTCCAAGCCGTTCGGAACAGTCTGCTTGCCCTCAGGTGAATGCGGGGAGTGGTGTGATCTTATGTACGTCCGCCGGGCAGATACGCCCGTGACAGCCGCAGTCGCTCGTCGCGCAGTCGCTCGTCGTATTAGCAGCATATAACGGCCACGCAGGGTTGATGCCTGCCCCTTGGATGGACTTGCCTCATGCGGACTTCGGTCAATAGATGGCGGGACTTGAAATCAGTGCATTTTGCGTTACAGGCGCATTCGATGCATGTGGCATCAAGCAAGCGGCATGGACGGTTGACCTTGCGACAGAATGCAAAAAGCCTGCACAGGGCAGGCTAATATTGACCAATCTGCAACTAACTGCATCGGTCAATTCCATGCAGTCAGGCGTGTGTTCTGTGGTGGACGGTACTGGGATTGAACCAGTGACCCCTGCCGTGTGAAGGCAGTGCTCTACCCCTGAGCTAACCGTCCGAAGCGGCGCGAATTATCTCACAAATCATAATGCGAATCAATTTGCCGGCGCTGCGCTGCGCCATACCGACGTGCCCTTGCAATCCTTGTCCAGCTTGTCCAGAAGCGCCTCGTGCTCGGCGAGTTCGTCCTCCATGGCTTGCAACACGATAATATCGGCCAGCGGCGCATCGACGATCGCGCTGTCGTTGTCCATGCTGGTTTCCTCGGCTGCCAGGTCAATGGTCAGGCTGTTTTGACCGCGTGTCATTGCGAGGTAAACTTCGGCGAGCAGCTCGGCGTCAAGCAAGGCGCCGTGCAGGGCACGATGGGCATTGGAGATGCCGTAACGATCGCAAAGTGCATCGAGGGAATTGCGTTTGCCGGGATGCATTTCCTTTGCCTGGACCAGGGTGTCGGTGATGCTGCCGACATGATTCCTGAAAGGCGGGAACCCCATGCGGTCGAATTCGGCGTCGAGGAATCCAAGGTCGAACGGCGCGTTATGGATGATGATTTCGGCATCCTTTACATAGTCACGCAATTCATTGGCGATCTCGGCGAACTTCGGCTTGTCGCTCAGGAATTCGGTGGTGAGACCGTGCACCGCGAGTGCGCCTTCCTCGGAATCCCGCTCGGGATTGATGTAACTGTGAAAGTTGTTTCCGGTCAGTCGCCGGTTGACCAGTTCGACGCAACCGATTTCAATAATGCGGTCGCCGGAGCGTGGATTGAGGCCTGTGGTTTCGGTATCGAGGACGATCTGTCGCATGAAGTGTGTCGTAATGAATGCTAAGGTTGACGTCGGCACGGCAAGGAAGCCGGCCGGCGGACAAGGTAAAAAGCAACGTAGTTCCGGCCGGGAGCGAAGGCAGCATCGGCTCTTGCAATGCTACAGCACGGATGCCACGCCCATGTTGGCTAGCGCGTCCGCTCTTTCGTTGCCGTCATGCCCGGCGTGGCCTTTCACCCAACGCCACTGAATGGTATGTGTCGCCTGTGCCGCGTCGAGCGCTTGCCATAGGTCGACATTCTTCACCGGTTCCTTCGATGCGGTTTTCCAGCCGCGGGCCTTCCAGCCATGTATCCATTCGCTGATGCCTTTTTGCACATACTGGCTGTCGGTATGGACGATGACTTCGCAAGGCCTTTTCAGCACGGACAATGCCTCGATTACTGCTTGCAATTCCATCCGGTTGTTGGTTGTATTCCGCTCGCCGCCAAATAGTTCTTTCTTGTGTTCGCCTGCAATCAATAATGCGCCCCAGCCGCCACGGCCTGGATTTCCCTTGCAGGCCCCGTCGGTATAAATCTCTATTTTGTCCATCTACTCGTTGTCTATGTGTTGATTGATTCTATTGGTGACCGCAACGCCCTGCTGTGCTTTGGCGCGCTTGTGTTTCCAGGCTGGACCGATGAGCCGCATACCCCTTACCCGCTTGATGGCTTGCACGACGTAGATTGCGCCGAGGTAGGGCCACCAGCGGTCGCCGGCCTTTTCCATGAAGTTGAACCGGTTGAGCCATTTTTCTGTCATGCACGGTGGGGCATAGCAGCCGAAATGACCGCGATTGACTTCCATATTGAGCAGCTTCAACCAATCCTTCAATCGGGGCAAACTGATGAATTCGCCGTTCTGCGGCAAAAAATGCGCGCCGGTCAGCCGTCCCGTCGCCTGCCGCACGCCCCAGAGGCTGGCGGGGTTGAATCCGCACACGATGACCTGCCCCTCCGGGATCAGCACACGCTCAACCTCCCGCAGGATCTGGTGCGGCTCCTCGGCGAACTCGAGTACGTGGGGCAGGATTATCAGGTCCAGGCTTTGGGACGCAAACGGCAGTTCGGCGAAATCATGCACCACCACGATGGGTGTACGGGTGCCATCTTCCTCGGTCTTGGGCAAATGTGTGTCGGTCAGCCACTTGTTCGGCATGCGGCTGGCCTGAAGCGCATTCACTTCCGGCAAGCCGATCTGCATCGCATTGAAACCAAAAATGTCCGTGGTCAGCATGTCCAACCGAGCTTGCTGCCACGTGCGCACATAGCTGCCAGCCGGCGTTTCGAGCCAGCGACCGAGCGATATAATGGCTTTTTGTGTAGACGGATTGGACATCGTATGTTGAACGTGCTGGCAATTCCCGCATTTCAGGACAACTACTTGTGGCTGGTTCACGACGGCGTGCACGCGGCCGTTGTCGACCCGGGCGACTCGGCCCCAGTCCTTGCCGCGCTGGCGAAACACAGGTTGTCCCTGGTTGCTATTCTACTGACTCATCACCATGCTGACCATGTCGGCGGCGTCCCGGAACTGCTCCGGCACGTCAAGGTTCCCGTGTTTGGCCCGCACAACGAGTCGATCCCAGGCATCACCCATCATGTCGCCGAAGGCGATGAAGTCTCGGTGCCCGGGCTGCCGCTGCGCCTTGAGGTGCTTGATGTGCCAGGCCATACGCTTGATCATATCGCCTATTTTTCGCCGCAACAGCAATGGCTGTTCTGCGGCGATACATTGTTTGCGGGCGGTTGCGGCCGGTTGTTCGAAGGCACGCCGGCGCAAATGGTGACGTCGCTGGCAAAGCTGACTGCCCTGCCGGATTCCACCCAGGTGTATTGCGCGCATGAATATACGCTGTCGAACCTGCGTTTCGCCCAGGCCGTGGACCCGAACAATGCTGATCTGGCCGCACGCGTTCCCGAGGAACAAGCCAAGCGGGACCAGGGCATACCCACCGTTCCCACGACGATCGCGATGGAGAAGGCGACCAACCCGTTTCTTCGCCATACCGAGGATGCCATTTTGGCGAGGCTTGCCGACAACGGTTTTGTTGACTCCAGGGAACCAATTGCCGCATTTGCTGCCTTAAGGCAATGGAAAAACACCTTCCGTTGAACCACCGCAAACTAGTTACCATTCTTGCATGATCTACTTGTAACCCTGAGGTAATAAATATTGACGCAGGTAAACACCATTACGTACACTCCCAACACCTTAACGCCGGCATCAACGGCTCTGAAAACAAATAGCAAGTGAGGATCCATGCGTACGCTGAAAATAAAAGTTCTTCCATTTACAGCGCTACTCCTTCTCGGCGCACCCCTCACCTCCAGCGCCGCCGATCTTTCCCTGCCACTCCATAACTGGTCGCAAGTCTCCGCGATCGAGGCGCCCTATGACCCAAACGATCCGCTGGCTCAAGTGCTCGGCATGGAGGAAATCGATGTATGGGGACGCATCCGTAAAGGGTTCGGTATTCCCGACCTCGACAATCCGCTGGTAGCGAGCCAGACCCAGTGGTACAGCTCCCGCCCGGACTATATTCAGCGCACCACGACCCGCGCGTCGCGTTACCTGTTCCATGTTGTCCAGGAGCTGGAAAAGCGCAATATGCCGATGGAGCTGGCGCTGCTGCCGTTCATCGAGTCGGCTTTCAATCCGCAGGCTTACTCAAGCGCTCACGCTGCGGGCATGTGGCAGTTCATTCCCTCCACCGGCCGGGATTTCAATCTCAAGCAGAACGTGTTCAAGGATGAGCGGCGGGATGTGCTTGCCTCGACCGACGCGGCGCTGACCTACCTGCAGAAGCTGTATGGCATGTTCGGCGACTGGCAGCTCGCGCTTGCCGCGTACAACTGGGGCGAAGGCTCCGTGCAACGGGCAATCAACAAAAATCGCGCCGCCGGATTGCCGACCGATTTCAACGGCTTGTCCGCGATCATGCCGCTGGAGACTCGCAATTACGTGCCCAAGTTGCAGGCCGTGAAAAACATCATCGCTTCGCCCTCCCAGTACGGCATCACGCTGCCGAAAGTCGACAATCAGCCGTATTTCGTCACCATCGGCAAGACCCGTGACATCGATATCAAGGTAGCCGCCCAGTTGGCGGAACTGTCCATGGATGAGTTCAAGGCCTTGAACCCGCAGTTCAACCGGCCGGTGATCGTGGGCAGCCCGAGCACGCAAATCCTGCTCCCGCAAAGCAATGCGGAGAAATTCAAGTCGAATCTTGCAAAATGGGGACGTTCGCTCTCGTCATGGACCGCCCATCGCGTCACCAATGCCCGTGAACGCATCGAGACAATCGCGTCAAAATTCGGCACGACACCGGAAGTCATCCGGGAGGTCAACAATATTCCGCCGAAAATGCGCCTGAAAGAAGGTTCCACCGTACTGGTGCCGAGGACCGAAACGACGGCTGGATCGGATATCTCGGCAGAGCTTGCCGATAAAGCGATGATTGCCGTTGAGCCGGATTTGCCGGATTCCCGTCGTGTCTATGTCAAGGTCGGCAAGCGCGACACCCTTGCATCGATCGCACAACGCCACAAGGTAAGTGTCCAGCAGATTAAGACCTGGAACAATCTGGATAAAGAAAAGCTTGCAACCGGACAGCGCCTTCAGCTTAACGTCCCGTACAAGGCAGCCGCGAAGACCGGCAAGCGCTATGCCGCAAGTCCTGTGAAGACACGCAAAGTGGCCACGGCGTCGAAAGCAACGCCGAAGAAATCATTGGCGAAGTCAGACACCAAATCCAAAAAACGCAGTTAAGTACTCCGCGATGAAGCCAGCCAGGGGTGCGCCATAACGCCGCTCTTGGCTGCGATCCCACCTCGTTCTCACGCAATTGCCTAGCGCGATTCCATCCTGACCTGCCATAACGTGAATGGCAAATCTATTCCTCACATCCGTCGGCGTTAAACCGATCGAGCATGCTGCCAAAGTCCGACCAGAGACCGTTCATGGTGCGAGCAGCGGTTTTCCTCAGTAGCATTTTGAGCCTGGCAAAGACTTGTTCGATGGGGTTGTAGTCGGGGCTGCAAGGCGGCAGGTACCGCACTTGCGCGCCAGCGCTCTCGATGGCAGCGGCAACGCCAGCGACCTTGTGCGAGCCGAAATTGTCCATGACCACGATATCGCGCGGTTGTAGCACCGGGAGCAGCGCCTGGTGTACCCACGTGCGAAAGGCATTGCCGTTGATCGGGCCATCGAGCACGCAAGGTGCGACCAGTCTGCAGGTACGCAGGGCGAAAACGAAGGTGGTGGTATGCCAGTGGCCATAACTGCACTAACTATGACGGGACTTTCTTGCTGCATCCCACCGGAGAAAAATAAGCCCAAAAATCGCTCGAAACTCACACGTTCGTCCCGTTTGATTGACGACGTTTTTGTTTCAACAAGCGTTACCGAGTAATTATGAGCGAAACGCAACACATCGACCGGCGCAACGCCGGAAAGGCGCCTGAATGCTTGCCTTCGGGAAATATGCGAGAGTATTCTGCTTTTAATCAACCGGAAAACGAAGTATTTGCCGATCCGGAATCGATGTTCAAAAGCGCCGATTGAAGCCGGTGTTTCTCCATTCTGGAAGGGATAACAATGTACGCCTCTTCGATCATTCGCTTTGCATCGGCAATCTCGATACTGGCCCTCCTGTCGACGATGTCGACAGCACAGAATATCTCCGACGCAGCCCTCAAACGCCTCAATCCGGTGGATTTCCAGCAATGGCACCTGCCCGCAAATCCCCCTTATCCCGCTGATAACCGACCGACGCCGGAACGCGTGGCGCTCGGCAAAATGCTGTTCTTCGATCCGCGTATCTCCCGTGACGGCAATATGTCCTGCGCCTCATGCCATAACCCGATGCTCGGGTGGTCCGACGGCCTGGCAACGGGCCGCGGCTTTCAGGGCCAGCTCCTTGGCCGTGCATCGCCTACGGTCATCAATGCAGCCTATAACACCATCCAGATGTGGGACGGCCGCAAAAAGACTCTGGAGGACCAGGCGATGGGGCCGCTCGAAGCTGGCTCGGAGATGAATACCGATATCGAGCGCTTCTTTGCCTGGATGAATTCCAACCAGGGCTACAAGGCGGCGATCGCCAAGGCCTACCCGGGCGAACCCATGAACGCTGACACGTTCAGGAAGGCCATCGCGTCATACGAACGAACGCTGGTGAGCCGGAACTCACCCTTCGACCGCTGGGTCGCGGGGGAACCCAAGGCGATGAGCAAGGAACAATTACGCGGGATGATGATTTTCATGAATCCCGATAAAGGTAATTGCGCTGTTTGCCACTCGGCACCGAATTTTACGGATAACGGCTTCCACAACATCGGGCTTGCCTCGTTCGCCGCAGACAATCCCGACCTCGGCCGGTATGCGCACAAGCCGGTCGCGATCAATCGAGGCGCTTTCAAAACACCGACACTGCGTGACGTCGAGCGGACGGCGCCTTACTTCCATGACGGCTCGGCGAAGACCCTGCTGGACGTCGTGGAGCACTACGTCAAAGGCGGAGAGGTGCGGAACAACCTGTCGAAAAACATCAAGCCGCTGAATTTGACGCAGCAGGAAAAAGAGGATCTGGTGGCTTACATGAAAGCGCTGAGCAGTCCGCCGATCAAGGTCGACTTCCCTGCCCTGCCGCTGGATTGAGGCCGGTTTTCTCGCCATCAACGAATCGCCCAAAACGCTTTCTGCCACAGATTATTTCCGGAGTCGCCAGTGTCTAGTACCCACGTTCGCAAGTTGGAAGGCGCATAAGGAATGACTATATTGCTATGGCCCGGCTCCTTGCTTGCCGGTTTCGGCTGGCGGGCACGAATCTATGCG
>NZ_DAIUCO010000005.1:0-46695 GCF_036846085.1 Noviherbaspirillum sp.
GAAGCGAAATTTGTCTGAGCCGCAGGCGAGTTTATTTCGCTTCCCGTTTTGACCGTGTCGCTTTTGGGCACCCGCGCAGCGGGCGGCGATAACGGGGTCGCCTTTTTTGCCTTCTTTTTTGGCGAAGCAAAAAAGAAGGTGGCCCGCCGGGGCCAGTCCCGGCTAGTCTCTTCGAAGAGCAGAAAGCGTTGCATCATCGGAGAAATCTTTACCCGTAGCTCTGAATTTTCACCTGCACAGAATCGACAGCGCCACCACCCCAAACAGCTCAAACCTTCAACCGGTACCCCGTCCTGAAAATCCACCATATCCCGCCAAGGCACAACAGCATGAACACTACGGTCATGCCGAGACTGATCGCAACACCGACATCCGATACCCCGTAAAAGCTCCAGCGGAATCCGCTGACGAGATACACCACCGGATTGAAAAGCGTTACCTTTTGCCAGAACGGCGGCAGCATGTTGATCGAGTAAAAACTGCCGCCGAGGAAGGTGAGCGGCGTGACGATCATGATCGGAACGATCTGCAGTTTTTCCCAGCCGTCCGCCCAGATGCCGATGATGAAGCCGAACAGGCTGAAGGTGATCGACGTGAGGATGAGGAAGGCCAACATCCAGAATGGATGGGCAATCGAGTAATCGACAAAGAGCCTTGCGGTGACCAGGATGATCAATCCGAGGATCACCGATTTGGTTGCCGCCGCGCCGACATAACCGATCACGATTTCGAATGCGGAAATCGGCGCTGACAACACCTCGTAGATCGTTCCCGCCCACTTCGGCATGTAGATGCCGAACGACGCATTGGAAATACTTTCCGTCAGCACCGACAGCATGATGAGTCCCGGCACGATGTAGGCGCCGTAGCTGATGCCGTCGATCTGCGCCATGCGTGAGCCGATTGCCGACCCGAATACGATGAAGTAAAGCGAGGTGGAAATCACCGGTGACGCGATGCTCTGCAGCAGCGTACGCCAGGTGCGCGCCATTTCGAAAATATAGATGGCCTTGATCGCGTGGATATTCATGCGCGTTCCCCCTTGCCGTTGCCCTTCACCAGGCTGACGAAGATTTCTTCCAGCGAACTTTCGCTGGTCTGCAGGTCCTTGAAGTGGATGCCGTGCTCGTCGAGTTTCTTCAGCAACTCGGGTATGCCCATGCGTTCTCCCTGCGCATCGAATGTATAGACGAGCTGGCCGCCGTCCGCCGACAGCTCGAGCCGATAGCCGGACAGATCGGCCGGCACCGCCTGCAGCGGCTGCTGCAGGTGCAGGGTGAGCTGTTTTTTGCCCAGCTTCTGCATCAGCACCGCCTTGTCTTCGACCAGCAGGATTTCACCCTTGCTGATCACGCCGATGCGGTCGGCCATTTCTTCCGCCTCTTCGATGTAGTGGGTGGTGAGGATGATGGTCACGCCGCTTTCCCGCAACCGCCGCACCATCTCCCACATATCGCGCCGCAACTCGACATCGACTCCCGCGGTGGGTTCGTCGAGAAACAGGATGTTCGGCTCATGGCTCAATGCCTTGGCGATCATCACGCGACGCTTCATGCCGCCGGATAAGGCCATGATTTTCGAACCGCGCTTGTCCCATAGCGACAAGTCCTTCAGCACCTTTTCCAGGTAGGCGGGGTTCGGCGGCTTGCCAAACAGTCCGCGGCTGAATTTCACCGTATCCCAGACAGTCTCGAAGGCATCCGTCGAAAGTTCCTGCGGCACCAGACCGATCTTGGTGCGCGCGGCACGATAGTCGCGGGCAATGTCATGTCCGTCCGCCGTCACGATGCCGCTGCTGGCGTTGACGATGCCGCAGACGATGCTGATCAGGGTGGTTTTGCCGGCGCCGTTGGGGCCGAGCAGGGCGAAGATTTCGCCGCGCCGGATATCGAGGTTGATGTTCCTGAGCGCCTGGAATCCGGACGCGTAAGTTTTGGTGAGCGATTTAACAGAAATAACCGGTTGCACACGGCTTCCTTGATAAAAGAATAAATGGATGCGGCAAGATATCACCGTTTCAGGGAACGGCGCAGGCAGCATCTTCGCGCCGGATGCCGCCGTTATAATTTTGTCAAATCTCAAAAACTTGCGCTAAATCATTATTTACGCGCTTAGTTCTGGCAAGTTTGGTCGGCGAAGCCTATGCTGAAATCCTAACTTTCAGAGAGAGCATCATGCCTGGAAAACATGCGATCGCGCTGTGTGCCATTTCCACTACCGGGCTGCTCTTCCTGCCCGCGCCGGCGTCGGCGAATGGCATGTTCTCGCTGTATGACAGCACCGCTTCCCTACCCGGCAACCCGGCCTTGCGCCAGGGCGGGACCGGCACCGGCCTGACGCTGCGCGGTGTCGAATGGGGCGGTGATCGCTATAATCCTGCATCTTTTTACAACGTTCGCATCAGCCAGTTCGACAGCCGGCATCCGAATTGGGGCGCGGCGCTCGATTTCAGCCATTACGGCACCGGTTACAGCGCGCTCAGCCGTGGCCTCGCTTCGGAAAATTTCTGGCGCGGCCCGGCTAGCGGCACGGCAATTCCGGAAAGGCAGGCCCAGCGCATGGACATTTCCAGCGGCGTCAACATCCTCAGCCTGAACGGCATCTACCGCTGGCAAAGTCCCCGGCTGGCCGGCGGCCGGCTGCTGCCCTATGCGGGTGCCGGACTGGCTTACCGCTTCTCCCAGGCGGATAGCGCCGCCGACCACGATGCGCACGACTTCAACGATCAGGCTTCCGGATTCGGTTATCAGGTGCTCGGCGGCCTCGAGTACCGGATGACGCAGCGCATGGCCGCCTTCGTGGAAGCCAAGTTCAACAGCGGCACCGGCCGTCTCGGTTTTTCGCATCGCGATCACGATGCATCGCCGAACTCCTTCCGCGCGCTGGCGGGGTTCAATTACCAGTTCTGAACCGGCATGCACGGCCCCTCAATTGCATGCAGGGCTATTAACTTCTGATCAACTGTGTTGACTTTGCCAGCTTCAAAGCAAGAAGCGGAAGCGAGGATGCTATTTGGTGGGGTATTGTCTGAACTGCGGGATGTTCGGCGCACGCCGGGCAAGCATTATGCGCTGGAGCCGTTGCTGTGCACGCGGCTGGCGGCATGTTTGTGCTGGACTGCATCGCCTCGGGCGCGATCTGGTTTGACATGGAAGCCATCGGCGTCAGTGTGCTGATCAACGCACGGCAAAAAGGATTGAGCGCCTCCCCCTGCAGTACGCTCGTGATGCTGAGCGCACTGGCGCTGGAAAGAATCGAATCGACCAGAAGCGCCAGTTTCGCGTGCGACTTGCGCAAGGCGCTGCAGATATGGAGGCGTAGGAAAACGGCGGATTCGCGTTAACGCTAATTGATGTCAGACATATGTCGGTGTCTGAGTCGTTTTGGAGCACCGCGCTCAATGTTAATGTCGGCGATGCTATGTGCTTTTATCGGTACTTTTCTGAGCGCTGCGTAATCGGTTCCGGTTTGTTCTTCACTGTAGGAACTTTCGCTTCTTCGGATTGCTCCGCTATGGCTTTCTTCCTCATTTATGGAATTTAAAAAACTCCAATCAATGGGGAAGGCTGACGAAGATTCGGAGGATGACGTAATTTCTCCTTTGCTCTCAGCGCGTATGCCTCTCAGCACTCCCAGGCTTTGCGCGCATGCGGCGAATTTAACATAGGTAAGGGTGGTGCCAAAACCGATAAGGATGTTGTTAAGAATATTATTAGAACCTTTGCCGCCGCTCGATACCTCCATTTTTGTTAATAAATTTGACATGGTATTGGATATCGCATTCGAACATGCATAAACCCCTTCACGCGCAAGCATTGACCCCACATACCTGCGGTGGATATTGCGGAGTGATTCAGCGAAGCTTTGATCCTTGCGGCCTAATTCGTATCCGAATTCGACTTGTTCTGCCACTTCTTTCAGTTGAGCGGGCGTGGGTGGCGGCAGTCCATGGCCCTGATGGTATTCAATGCGTTTTTTCTTATCAAGCTCGGCGGATTTTTTTGTGCGATCCGTGCCGAGGTCTGCCCAGTTAAGCGATTCGCCAATTGCATTGATGAATGCAAATGCGGTCAGAACACTAATCTTTTGCCCCCAAGTATTCTGATGAGTCAAACTCGATCCATTGAGAATGGCTTGTTGCGCTGCAGTTTGCCCCAGATTGACTGCGGCTGATACCCCCCCCATATTTGACTGCCGACCCCTGTGCTTCCGAATGTGTCAGGGTTGCATCTCCTGACTTCGGGCCTGTAAATATTTCTTGGGCTGCTTCCCGCAGGCCGCCATAAATGGATCCACGGACAACTTCCTTGACCATATTTGTTGCTATCGCCATGAAAAGCGGATTGGAAAGGGATGCTGTTGCAGATAATTTTCCGATCAGACACACGGAAAACGCGCCTACCGGCATGACTGCGGCGCCGCCTGCCATCATCAACCAGTCTCGTGTGGTTTTTTCTTCCAGCTTCTTCCTTTCGGCATCCGGCATCGCATCGAACTTTTCCGACGGTATTCCAAAATGGGCGGCTATTACACTCGATTTTTGCTCTGTACTGAGGTCGCGAAGATCCGTACTATTTATGAGCGTTCTAATCCGGTAAATTGCAGTACCGGCCAAAAGTCCCGTAAGCACGAGCGGCATTGTATAGTTGCCCTCTTCAAGGTTATCGGAGGTGGCCTGAGCAGACCATCGTCCCAACGAATCAGATCCGCCGACAATCGGTAACTGATATAAAAAAGATGCAGCTACTCCGCCGCCATAAGTGACAAAGTTTTTCATGAATTCCAAGCCTTTTTCCGATAGCTCCCTTCCATCGGGGGTGAACAAATCCTTCACTGATGTAGGTATCAGCCACTGCGGTAACTTCAGTACGGAATCTGCTCTGCCGGACACTGCACGCCCTTCCACGAACGCTACTCCTCCCATCGATTCTTGAATGAATGTCGCAAGTTGCCTCACCGCCGCAACCGAGGTGTTCATAACCGCCGATCCGGCTGATTTCACAATGTTGTTATATGCTGCGAGACTGATGTCAATCGATCCATGGTACGCCGCCGAGGCGCCTCTCGCTGCACCGCCTGCTGCAGCATAAATAAGCCTCCGCATCGCCGCCCCGCTCCTCGCAAATTTTGCATGGTGACCTGCAAGCGCAGTCTGCCCGGCGGTTTCTGCATAAGACGTGAGGACTGGTACGCTCGTTGATGCAGTAGATAACAACGGTTCGTTAAGATGCGTAGGAAGAGTCGTGGGATATGAGCGTGATACCGGCGAAGTCATAGTATTGGTTCTTTATTATTGTGGATCAATTTGTTGATTAGTCTGCAAAGATTGCCTCATGTACTCCAGGGTTTTTCGGAAGGCAATAAGGATCGTGGTTCTTATGTTCATCAATCTGGTTCTTGTAGTGCTGCTTAGTCTCTCCTGTTCAAGTTTTCTCAATGAGTCTCCTGGAATGCATGGAGAAAATCATTTGTTAGAGTTAACACGCCATGCGGGTATTAATGTGGTCTTACTCCAAGGTGCGGATCTTGGCTGATCCATATTCAATTTCCGAAATTCATAAAGAGGCAGCGTTTGCTTAGGCCGGCGCAGGAATAACTTATGGCGTTTTTCCGTTCTCGCCCTAGGACGAGTGTCCGAAAACTTTACTTATTTTTTCTTGCGCGGCCGCTCACTAACACTTGCAGGCAAAAAATGCCTAATAGGGAGAAATCTGTATGTGCTGACGACCATGTTGGCTACGCTAGAAAGATCGTCTCTGTGGCAATCCAACAAGAAAAGTTCCTTCGAAACAGTCCAGTTGATATAAGCGCTGGAGCCGTTGCGGTGTGCCATGGTGATGTCATGACAGGCGCCGGTTCTCTGCGGGCGATCGAGGTGTTGGGGCCGAGCAGCTGGTGCAGCTGAACGATCTGTTCGACGTGGCAGCGCCTCACGTCTGGACGACTTGGCTGTCCGGCACATCGTGTCGGCCTTTGATCAGCAGGGCCTGATCGTACGTGGCGACGTCGAGGTAGCGGAGAAATTCAACGAAATTCGGGCTGCGCAGGCGCTAATCGAATATTTCGGGCTGCGGGTGCGTGTCTTGAGGATGGATGCGTTGCACTGTAAAAAATTGCTGGCGCTCGCGTTGGAAAGGCAAGCTGACGCCCTGGTGCAGGTCAAGTGCAACCGGCCGACGCTGCTTGCCGCGCTTGTTTTGTCCTTCGTTTGCTTTAAACTGGCGCGGACTTCATCAACACCGGCCGCCGCGCCAGCGACATTTCCATGACCACAACTGCAACATCCTCCGCTCCGTCTCTTCCGCTCGACATGATCATTTTCGGCGGCGCCGGCGACCTTTCGGTCCGCAAGCTGCTGCCGGCGTTGTACATGGCGCATCTGCACGGCAACCTGCCACCTTCAACTCGCATCATTGCCACCGGACGTCATGATTACGATCGCGCCGGTTATCTCGAATTCGTGCAGTCGAAGTCGCAGCCGTTCATCAACGAGCGGAATTTCGAGCAGAAAGCGTGGGATGAATTTCTCCGGATGCTGGAGTATGTATGCCTCGATGCGACGGATACTGCGGGTTTCGCCGCGCTGGCCAAATTGTCGCGGCAAGGCGTGCAGCGCGCCTTCTATCTTGCCACCGCGCCGAGCCTCTTCACCACTATTTGCGAAAATCTCGCCGCCAGCGATCTGATCGACGGCAACAGCCGCGTAGTGCTCGAAAAGCCGCTCGGTCACGACCTGAACTCGGCGCGCGAGATCAATGCCGCAGTGGGCAAGCATTTCAGCGAATCGCAGATTTATCGGATCGACCACTATCTCGGCAAGGAGACCGTGCAGAACCTGATGGTGCTGCGCTTCGGCAATGGCATTCTCGAGCCCCTATGGCGTGCGCCGAATATCGTCAGTGTCCAGATCACCGTTGCGGAAACCGTCGGCGTCGGCAGCCGTGCCGGGTTTTACGACGAGACCGGGGCCTTGCGCGACATGGTGCAGAACCATCTGCTGCAATTGCTTTGCATTATCGCCATGGAGCCGCCGGTATCACTTGATCCGGATGCAGTCCGCGACGAAAAGCTGAAGGTCATACGGTCGTTGCGCCGCATGACGCTCGGCGACATCGCGCGCGACACCGTGCGTGGCCAGTACACGGCCGGCGCCGCCGCCGGCGAGGTCGTCAAGGCGTACCGCGACGAGGCCGGCGTGCCACCGGACAGCCGCACCGAGACCTTCGTCGCGCTGCGCACCTATGTCGACAACTGGCGCTGGGCCAATGTGCCGTTCTTCTTGCGTACCGGCAAGCGCATGCAGAAGCAGCTGTCGCAGATCGTCATTGAATTCGCCGATCCGCCCTTGTCGATTTTTCCCGACGCACCGCGCAGCCGAGCCAATCGTCTCGTGATCCGGCTTCAGCCTGAGGAATCGGTGCAATTGCAGTTGATGGCGAAGCAGCCGGGCAGCGGCATGCACATGCTGCCAGTCAATCTGAACCTCGACCTGCAATCGGCATTTTCGCAGCGGCGCGCCGAAGCCTACGAACGCCTGCTGATCGACGTGGTGCGCGGGCGGCTTACGCACTTCATGCGGCGTGACGAACTCGAAGCGGCATGGTCGTGGGCGGACCCGATCCTGGCAGGATGGAAAGAACTCGGTGAAAAGCCGCAGCTGTATACCGCCGGCAGCTGGGGACCGGATTCATCGGGGGCATTGCTCGCCCGGCAGGGATTTTCCTGGATTGAATAATCCGTCTTTGTTTGTCAGTGGCAAGGCCTGAAAAAGCGCAGTGGTTGAGCGACTGCAACGCGCTTCCGTCAATACGCGACATACTTGTCCACGAACACGCCTGCGGCAGACGACGGCAATCCGGCCGTCGTTGAATTGTTGCCCGCAGGTCAAGGACAAGGAAGCCCGCAGTGAAACAACGTTGGACCAGCGGCAACAAGATCACCCTGCTTGAAAACGGAGAACAGTTTTTTCCACGGGTATTTGAGGTGATCGCCGCCGCACGGCAGGAAGTGGTGCTGGAAACCTTCATCCTTTACGAGGACAAGGTCGGCATGGCGCTGCATGCGGCATTGCTCGCGGCGGCGGTCAATGGCGCGCGGGTCGATGTGACAGTGGACGCGTTCGGCTCGCCGGACCTGTCGGATGAATACATTGCCTCGCTGACCGCAGCCGGCGTGAAGATACATGTATTCGATCCGGCGCCGAAGCTTTTCCGCCGCATCAACTACTTTCGCCGCATGCACCGCAAGATCGTGGTGGTGGACGGGGTGCGAGGCTTCGTCGGTGGCATCAATTACTCGGCCGATCACCTGGGCGACTTCGGGCCGGAGGCGAAGCAGGATTACTCGATCGAAATCGAAGGACCGATCGTCGCGCAAATCCGCAAGTTCGCTTACGATGCCATCGCCGAAGGCAATCCCGCGCGGCGCTGGTATCAGCGCCTTCGCACATCGATAGCATCCGGCGTTCCCAAGGAGCCGGCGGTGGCGGGTTTGGCGGACGCCATGTTCGTCTTTCGCGACAATCGCCAGCACAAGCGCGATATCGAACGGCATTACCGCGTCGCCATCCGCCTTGCGCGCCGGCGCGTCATCATCGCCAATGCCTATTTCTTTCCGGGCTACGCCTTCCTCAGGGATTTGCGCAAGGCGGCCCGGCGCGGCGTCGAGGTGACACTCATCCTGCAGGGCAATCCCGACATGCGCATCGTGCAGATCGCGGCCGCCATGCTGTACCACCACCTGCTGCGCGCCGGCGTGCGCATCTACGAGTACTGCGACCGGCCGCTGCACGGCAAGGTGGCGCTGGTGGACGAGGAATGGTCGACCGTCGGATCGAGCAATCTCGATCCGCTGAGCCTGACACTCAACCTGGAAGCGAACGTGATGATCCGCGATCGCACATTCAACCAGCAGTTGGCCGACAACCTGCAGAAGCTGATGCGGCACAGTTGCAAGAAGATCGAGACTGCCGACCTCCAGGAATCCAGCACATTGCGCCAGTTGCGCAGCTTTATTTTATTTCCGCTGCTGCGGCGGTTTCCGGCATGGGCCGGCTGGCTGCCTGCCCATGCGCCGAAGCTGACGCCGCTCCAGGCCGAGCAGATTCGCAACGGGGCCGACAGGCTGGACGAAAAGGCGTGGTCGTGAACGACTCATCCGACGCGGCGCGACGTCCCGCTGGCAACGGATTGACGTCGAGGCCCTGGTGGCCGTGGGTAAAGCGCGCGGTGAAAATCGCGTTCTTCGGCGTCGTCGCCTATCTCCTCGTGACACAGGCACGTTCAGTGGAATGGGAGGAGGTCGTTGCCGCAATCGGCCGTCGATCGGCCCAGGGATTGTGGCTGGCGGCCGCCCTTGCGGCGGCGAGCCATGCACTCTATAGCTGCTTCGATCTGCTTGGCCGGCACGTCACCGGCCATTCGCTGACAACGCGGCAGGTGGTCACCGTTACCTTCATCAGTTACACCTTCAATCTCAACATGGGCTCGCTGATCGGCGGCGTCGCGTTCCGCTATCGCCTGTATTCGCGGCTGGGACTGGAAGCCGACGTCATCACCCGCGTGCTTGGCATGAGCATGCTGACCAATTGGCTCGGATATTTGCTGATCGCCGGCCTGGTCTTCTGGTGGTGGCCGATTGCGCCGCCGCCTGACTGGAAACTGGATACCACCGGATTGCGGGTGCTGGGCGCCGGCCTGTTCGCGGTCGCCATCGCCTACATGCTGCTGTGCACGTTTTCCCGCCGGCGCACCTGGACGATACGGGGGCATGACATCACGCTTCCGTCGTTAAAGCTTGCGCTGGTGCAGCTGGCGATGTCCTCCGTCAACTGGATGCTGATAGGCGGCATCGTCTACATGCTGCTGGAACAGAAAATCGCCTATCCGACGGTGCTCGGCGTGCTGCTGGTCGCCGCCATCGCCGGTGTGATCACCCATGTACCGGCAGGCCTCGGCGTCATCGAGACGGTATTCGTCACATTGCTGTCGCATGAGATGCCAAGACATGAATTGCTGGCGGCCCTGCTTGCCTATCGCGCCCTCTACTACCTGATCCCGCTGGTCTTGGCCACGCTGGTGTATTTCGTGGTGGAAGCCCGTGCCAAGCGGAAGCAAGCGGGCAGCGGCGCACGTTGAATCGCGCCGCCTGCCGCTGCGGTGCGGCGGCAGGCCGGCGATATCGGCGATACTCAAATCCGTCCGAGAAACCAATTCACTGCGAACTGCGCCACTTCCCCCGGAATGGTGTGACCGCCGTCGAACTCGTCATACATCACTTCATATTCCGCACGCCGCAGCCGCGCTACGATTTTCCTGCTGCACGGTTCGATCGGAAGGACTTCGTCCCGGTTGCCGTGCGAGATAAATACCTTCGGCTGCCCACGCGGTGTAATCGGCGCGATGAATCCGGGCGAGAAGGCGATGACGTGGGTGAATAAATCCCCGTTCGCCAATCCCAGGGTCAGCGCATACGACGCGCCGTCGGAAAAGCCGCCGATCGCCAGGCGGCCCGGGTCCACCGCATAGTGGGCAAAGACATGCTTCAGCGCCTGATCCACCATGGTCACGTCCACGCCGTATGCCCGGTTGGCTATCACATCCCAGGTATGGGAAGTGGAAGCGGGAGCGATCAGGATCAGGCCGTTGTCGTCCGCAAGGTGTTGCAACACATCCAGTCCATGCCGGGAATGACCGCCCGCGCCGTGCAGCAGCAGCACCAGCGGCGCCGGGACAACGGGGTCATAGCGTGGCGGTACATAAAAATAGCTATCGCGCGCTCCGCCGACATCGAGTTTCTGCAAACCCGGCGTGGCCGGGCCGTCGGGTTGGGAAGGGCGCGCCTGCAAGCGTGCATCAATGGACATTGCCGGCTCCGGAATGATCAAAAGACATTAGAGCGTCGTTTCGCATCGTGTTCCCCGGGCGCGCCCTGAGCAGACCGGTTCTGGCACGGCTGCCGCCCAAGGGATGACGGCATGTTATGCAAATGAAAACCTTAGTGCCACTTAATCGTGGCGATTGAAATATGTCATGGACAATGTGTTGATTAAAATATTCCTATGGGCAATAATTGCGTCACGTTAAGTTTTTGTCTTGGACAATATAATTAAAGGAAAAGCATGGAACCCGTCGCCGGTCAAATATTGACGCCCGAGTACAGGGAAAACCTGGTCGCTTTGTCGTACGTGATATCCGTTCTTGGTTCGTTTGCGGCACTGCAGTGCGCACGGTGGATGATCCGCCCCGACGGGCGGACCGACTGGGCGATGGTGGCAGGCGCGGCCGTGTCGCTCGGCGGGGTGGGGATATGGGCCATGCATTTCATCGGCATGCTTGCCTATCGGGTCGGTGTGAATGTCAGCTATGAGGTTATTCCCACGGTCGCGTCACTGGTTGCCGCGATCGGCTTGTCCGGCCTGGCACTCTACCTTACCGGCGGACGCGGCAAATTCCGGATTTCCGGATGGCTGGCCGGAAGCTTCCTGGCAGGCCTCGGTGTTGCTGCAATGCATTACATCGGCATGTACGCGATGAACATGCGGGCGACCATGTCGCTGGATGCCTTCACCGTCGCGCTGTCGGTACTGATCGCGGTCGGCGCAGCTTCCGCCGCACTGTGGATGGCGTTCAACCTGTCCCGGTGGACTTACCGGCTGATCGCAGCGTTTGTCATGGGCGTCGCGGTCTGCATGATGCACTACGTCGGCATGACCGCCGCGACGCTCATCTGCACCAGCGCCGAACCGGCGGGCTTTTTGACACTGCGTGCATGGCGCATGGAGTTCTGGGTGGTGCTTGTTTCGATTGTCGTTTTGAGCTACGTGTTCTGGATTTCCACGTCACGCCTGGTGGACAAGGCGCTGACGACGCCCTCGCCAACCTGAAACCATGACCTGAAACCGGCTTTTTGCCTTCCTGCCGGCATTCCGCATGCCGGCAGCGTCGCGTCTCCAGACGCTTCAAACCCTTCTTCCACCTTGTTGCAAATCGCCATCTTGCGATCGGTTCACGGTTCCGGTGCGTATATAATTGCCGACAGGCTTTGCATTTCCTTTCAGACATGTTTCTGGTTGAGCCATCAACCGTCCTGACAGACCGTAGAGCCACACCTATCATTGGTTGCGCCACGCTCCTCTTGCTGCCGGAGTTAGTGTTGCTTTTTGGCGATGCACATGTTGAAACCGGGTCAACCTTTAAGAAAACCACTGGCATACGATGTCTGCCTGCCGGTGTACGACCTGCGCGTGGGGATGTTCGTATCCGACGTGGACTGCGGCTGGAAAAAAACGCCGTTCATGCTCGAAGGCGTCCTGATCACCGAAAAGCGGCAGATCGAGATCCTTCAAAAGGTCGCCCGGTATGTCAATGTCGACCCGACCCGCAGCCAGGATGCCGCACTCAAGGAATACCTCGATCGCATTCTCAGCAGCGGTAAATATTTCGGCCTGCAGGAGGTCGACACGCTCGGCGGCATGACAATCGCCGAAAAAAATCTGCCTCCCGGCGTCAGTGATCCATCCCTCGCAGTCCACATTGCCGTCGCAGCCGGCGAAGCGTCATCACCGGCATCTTCTTCCGGCTTCAGCATGGGTCGCGAATCCGCCAAGGCCGAAACGTCATGGTGGAAACGCTTTATACCCGGCACGCGGCCGAAAGTAACAGCGCCATCGCGCGAGGCGTTGCCGCCGCCGCCCAGGCCCGCATATGTGCCGCCGGAGATACCGCTGGTGTCCTATCCGCAGCCGGAATTCAACTGGCTTGCCGTTCCGGCGTCGCTGGATGCCTGCAAGACCACGGTGCGGCTGCTGGACGACATCACGACCGGCATCTCATTGCGCCATACCACCGACATACGCAAGGTGGAACGGGCGGCCGAATCCCTGGCCCTGCACATGATCGCCCACCCGAGCGCGATGATGTGGGCGGCGAAAATCCACCAGACCGACAACCGGCTTTACCAGCGTAGCCTGGAGGCCGGCATCTACCTGACAGCGATGGGGCGGCATCTCGGTTTCGGCCGCGAGCCGCTCGCGGACCTCGCGATGATCGGCATACTGCTCGATCTCGGCAAGACGCAGCTCACGCCGTCCCTGCTGGAAAAGCAGGGACGCTACAACAACAGCGAAATGCAGCGCGCCCGCCAGCACGTGGATCTCGGCGTCGCCATGCTGTCCGAGTCGGAATCCGACATGCTTCCGCCCGCCGTGCTGCGTGCCATCGCCGAACATCATGAGCAGGTCGATGGCAAGGGTTATCCGAAGGGCCTGTCTGCGCCGGAAATATCCATCTACGGCCGCATGGCCGCCGTGGTCGATGGCTATGTCGCGATGATCAACCCGCGTCCCTATGCCGAAACCTATTCACCCTTCGACGCCATCAAGCAGCTTTTCGCAGGTGCCGACAATCGATGGTTCGGTCCGCTCATCGAGCAGTTCGTGCAATCGATCGGCGTCTTTCCGATCGGATCGCTGGTCGAACTGAACAGCGGCCATGTCGCCATCGTCATCCAGCACAATCCGCTGCGGCGGCTGGAACCGCGCATATTGCTGGTGACCCACAAGGACAAAACCCGCCGCACGCCACCGATGCAGATCGACATGTTCAAGCACAATGCGCGCAGCAAGCGCCGTAACCTGCAGATACGTAAAGGACTGACTGACGGTAGCTACGGAATCGACGCGCGCGACTTCTATTTCGGTACGCAATGACATTGCGCCAGCGTTATCTCAAATGGCGCCAGGCGAATTCGGTTGCCGACGCAGTTGCGCTCATGCCGAAGGCGTTCGTCGTTCGGCTGGACGCAAACATCGAACAGCGAAACCCGTCGGCGACGATTGCCCTGCTCGCGATATCGCTCGCCCGCAGCGACCGGCTGGAAGCCATTCTCGACGAGGCCGGCAGCGCGGCCGTGCAGGAAGAGTTATTGCGGCGGGTCCGGTCCGTGCTCAGGGAAAACGACTATGTCGCCGTGGCTTCCAGCGATGAAGTATGGGTCGCATTGACACAGCTCTCGTCGCCCGCGATCGCGGACCTTGCGGCAACCAACCTGATCCGCACGCTGGAAAAGCCGATTCCCGATTGCGACCCGGTGGTGACGGTGCGTCCCGTGATTGGTGTCGCACTGTGCGGCCACATCGGTGGCTCCGCGACGCGCATGCTGAAGGCCGCGCTCGGCGCGCAGCAGGAAGCCCGTGCTGCCAACCGCCGCTACTGCGTCGCCGCGACCGGAACGGAAATCGGCGAGCTGAGCCGCACCGTCATGGTGGCCCTGCAATCGGCGTTGGCGCAAAACCGGCTGTCGCTGGTGTACCAGCCCAAGGTGGATTTGCAAACCGGACAGGTGGCCGGGGTCGAAGCGCTGGTACGCTGGCCGGCGGATGCGCGTTCCGGCTGGACGCCCACCCTGCTGGTCGATACTGCCGAAAAATACGGCATGATCGGCGAACTGACCCGTTTCGTTCTTCATACCGCGCTCAGGGAATATGTGACGGTACTTGCGGCGGCGGGTGTCGGCATACTGTGGGTCAATCTGTCCGCATCCATGCTGAACGAACCCGGACTCCCCGCCTTGTTGCAGCAGGCCGCCAATGTGTGGGGGGTGGGGTGTGACCAGATCGGACTGGAAGTGACCGAGAGCACCCTGCTCAACGACGCCGAGCTGTCCATCAAGACCCTGCATGCGCTCGCCAAACTGGGATTCAGCCTGGCGATCGACGATTTCGGTACGGGCTATTCGTCGCTGCTCTACCTCAGGCGTTTTCCGTTGGTCGAACTCAAGATCGACAAGTTGTTTGTCGAACACATGGCCTCGTCGGTGGTCGATGCCCAGATCGTCCGGGCGGTCATCGATCTTGCGCATAACTTCAAGCTCAAGGTGGTGGCGGAGGGGGCCGAGGATGAGGCGACCCTCGCCATCCTGCGGCAGATGGGGTGCGACCAGGTGCAGGGCTATGTGTATTCGAGACCGCTTCCGGCCGATGAACTGGCCAGATGGGTAAACCGGCGAACAGCTCCGGATTGATCGCGCTGGTCGAATGCGCTTCACGGCGCCAGTTGTATCCGTGCCTTGATGTGCTTGAGCTCCACCACGATGATGAAGGTCATCATCGTCAACAGCGACCATGAACTCCATTTTCCTACATGCACAAGCGCCCACGCGCCGATCTGGTTCGGGTAACGCCAGGCGCCAAGGAAGGTCGACAGGTTTTCCGCGATCCAGATGAAGAAGCCGATCAGCACGAATGCCAGCACCAGCGGCATCCTGCGGTCGCGGTCGAGCGGGCGAAATACCACCATCGTGCGCGCATACAATCCGCAGGCAAGCGCGATCAGATACCAGCGATAGTCGCCGATGAAGTGATGGGTGTAAAAGTTTGCGTAGATCACGACCGCCAGCGCGCCTGCCATCCAGTATGGCGGATGCCGCTCGATCCGCAGGTCGAACAGGCGCCATGCCTGTATGACGTAGCTCGCCACCGCCGCATGCATGAAGCCGGCATAGAGCGGCACACCCAGTATCTTGGTGTAGGCGAATTCCGGATATGACCATGATCCCATCGACGTCTTGTACACCTCGAGCGCGATGCCGATGGCGTGGAACACGAGGATGGCCTTGAACTCGTCCATCGTTTCCAGCCTGGCATGGAGCATCCATGCCTGAATGCCGATCGCGATGAGCAGCAGCAGGTCATAGCGGGGAATGCCGTAGCCCTTGAGCTTGTGGGACAGGAAGAGGGCGCAGAAAAACAGGCCGGCGAACAGGCATGCACGCGCCTCCTTGATCCCGAACATCAGAAATTCCGCGAGAAAGCGGCGAAACCCTTCACGCTTGCTCGGGGCAGGTGCCAGCAAACGCTCGTCGATGCGCCGAACCAGCGCGGTCAGCACCGGCGCTCCCGCAGCACCTGCATTCGGTTCGAATGAATGAAAAATGGTTCAAGGATATGGGACACGCTTCCCCGCTGCACAATGTCGATCGACAAGTCCGGCTTTTGGCACATGGTGTGCACGCCGGAACGTCGCCACTATAGGCGAATTATCCTGGTTTGTGCAACGCAGGGAGGAGAGCGGAGGTCGATCGGCGGCGAACCGGAAGCGAGGTCCCGGTTCGGCCGGAACAGCAGGCCTTCAGGCGGTCGCGTCGGTGCACATCTGCGTCATCGGCTGCTGCATCGCCTGCATGATTTCTTCCGGCGTCACGTCGCGCACATGCGTGGCGACTGACCATTGATGGCCGAACGGATCTTCCAGCCTGCCGTAGCGATCACCCCAGAATGTTTCATCGATCGCCATCACTACTTTCGCACCGGCATCGACCGCGCGCTGGAACAGCGCATCGGCGTTCTCCACATAGAGATGGATGGTGACCGGCGATCCCTTGAGCGCCTTGGGCCCGAACGAACCCCACTCCGGAAACTCGTCCACCAGCATGATCGGGGAATCGCCGATACGGATCATCGCATGCATGAGTTTGTCCTGCGGACCGGGCAGGCGGTCGATTTCCACCGCGCCGAAAGCCTTCTTGTAAAACTCGATTGCGTCGGCCGCGCCGTCGCATACCAGGTGCGGCGCGACAGTATGCATGCCTTCCGGCACCGGCTTGACTTGGGCTTGTGTCATTTGCTATCTCCTCGTAGTGTAAGAGCGCCAGACAAAATGCCTCTGGCTGCGTTGCGTCTCCTTGTCGTACGTCAGTACTGCCTGCGTCGACGCGCCTTGCCAGAGAGCGCGAAGCTGGCGCTTCGCTCATTTTGTTAGACGCTCTCAATAACCCGGGTTTGCAGGCAGGTGCCGCAAATCAGGGCTGCAGTTCAAACAGCGCTTTTCCACTTTCCATATCGAATGGCGCCGAAAAATGCTCATGCACGACCAGCCATTTGCCGCCGCGCTTGCGGTAGCCGGTACTCATCCGCATCCACGACGCCTTTTCCCCGCCGTCTTCCATCTTCTCGCCGCACCGGATGAGTCCATGTGCAAAGGCGACATCATCGCCCGCGGTAATGTTCAACTCGGGCGCTTCAAAAATCATCGGTCCCGGGCACATCGCCATGCAAGCGGTCCAATGCTGCTTGTAGGCATCGACCCCAATGAATCGCAACTGAGAAACGGCATCGTAGGCGACGATATCCGGCGCGTAATGCGCTGCGACACCTTCAACGTCGCGCGTCTGCGCCGCTTTAAGCCACGCAGCGATCAGTTCCCGGATTTCCGCTTCGGCCACCATATTTGAAGAATTGGCATTCATTGCTTTACTCCTTGGTAAGAAGTGTGGATATTGTGTACAGTGTCCATATTAGTACAGCTTGTGTACGTCGTCCACAATTAAAATCGATGAAGAATCCAGGGGTTGCAACAGTTCAAGAAGAGTCCCGGCCGCCGCGCCGCAGCACTTATCGTCACGGGGACTTGTACCGGGCGCTGCTGGAAGCAGGCGTGGAACTGGCGCGCACCGGCGGGCCGGATGCTGTGGTACTGCGGGAAGTGACCCGCCAGGCAGGCGTCGTTCCGAATGCGGCCTACCGCCATTTCGCCGACCGGCAGGCATTGCTCGAAGCGGTGTGCGATGCCGCGCAGGCACGGCTTGCCCTGGCAATCGAAACTGAGCTCGCCGCCTTGCCGAAGAAGAAGGACCCGGTGAAGGCGGCGCATGGGCGCCTGCGCGCCATTGGTGCGGCCTATGTGAAGTTTGCGCGCGCCGAACCCGGATTGTTCCGTACCGCATTCTCGGTGCCGCCCAATCTCGACCAATCCGCAAGTCCGGCCAAGGCAGGAAGCAGCGGCCTGTCGCCGTTTCAGCATTTGTCTGCGGCACTCGACGCCATGGCCGATGCCGGCGCGCTTCCGGCGGAACGGCGCAAGGGCGCGGAGTTTCTCGCCTGGTCGGCGGTGCACGGGTTGGCCATGCTGCTGCTCGACGGACCGCTGCGCCAACTCGACGATGCGCATGCGGCAGCCACCAGGGAACGTCTGCTCGATATGGTCGTGCAAGGACTGTAACTGCGCGCCCGATCAGGGTGCGCAACAATATATTCATCCGCTGACCCGCAGGCATAGTGCTTCGGGCTGCTTCACGGCGTCAATGTGCTCAGCGATAAAAGCATGTCCCGCTAGCGCAACCCGGGATTTTCCGGCGGCAGTCAGCCGTGGTTTCAAACCAGTCCGGATAGCATTTCCTCCATGCATCTTCCTGAATGACATCAACAGGCAGCAGTGCAGTCCGCTTTGATAGCTATCAAAAGCGGCACGATGCAATGCGCGGAACGCGTACCGGCACGGCGGCTCTTATTGATCTGAGAGTTTGAAATGCGGCTCGGGTCCGTCGCCGTCATGCCGCGCATCACTGCGAATGACTCTGCCTGCAGTGAATGCGCATGCGCAGGCGGACTGCAATCCAGCGACCACTGTGTACCTTCGGCAAAGGAAAACGAATATGGAAGGCATCAAAGCGACGATTAAAGGAAAGGGCGTGGACAGTTCGGTCGAGTTCTCCGTCGAGGAACTGATTGCACGCCACCAGGGAAACCCTGGGCGGAAATGAACGACGATGACCGGGATACGGCAATGAAAGACTACGCCTTATCGCTCTATTCCCGGCAGAGTGGCCAGGTAAGCGATGACGACCTGCGGGTCGATCTCGAACGCGGGACGTTCTCGAACACACGCGGATCGGACGTTTAAGCCATCGCGAGCAATCCCGCCAGTACAAGGAAATGCATCATGCCAAGAATTCAGCAATCAGTGGAAGTCAATCTTCCGGTACATGTCATTTACAACCAGCTTACCCGGTTCGAGGACTACCCGCGCTTCATGCGGGATGTCGAACTGGTGCAGCAGCTCGACGACACCCACCTGCACTGGAAAGCGAAAATGGCGGACCGGGACATGGAATGGGACGCGGAAATCACCGAACAGATACCGGACCAGTGCATCGCCTGGCACAACATGAGCGGTCCGAAAAATGCGGGGCGCATCGAGGTGCAGCCGGCCGGAGCGGATACATCCCGCGTGACGATGACCATGGATGCGGAACAGGGCCAGGTGCCGGGATCCTCCGCCGGCGGCGGAGACAACGAGATGTCGCAGCGGCTGGCCGATAACCTGACGCGCCTGAAGGAATTCATTGAAACCCGCGGCTCGGAAACCGGCGAATGGCGTGGCGAAATCCATGACGCGCAAGCGACCGGTGCCGATGGCGATCCGGTAGGCAAGCCGTCCACCGACGACCGCTGAAGCATCCCGGCGCAGTCCTCGAAATACATCGATAAGAAAAAGGCGCTGCGCAGCAATTGCTGCCCATAAACTTGCAGTTCCAAGGCGGCAAGGCATCCGCATTCCTGGGCGCTTGAAGGAACTGCCGCGCAGGCCGAGCGTCATTACATACAAGAAAGCGCTCCGGCATCATTCCGCCATCCGGCTTCGCTCTACCTTTTGTGCGAGTCCGGTAATGCAACATCCGGCCAGCCGCAGACGTCATGACGGCACGGTCCGGGTCGGCATCAATGGAGCATTCCAACCCATGCGATCGGGTAAAGGCCCTGTGCCCGTCTTGCCAAACTGCCGGGAGATACGACATGCGTGTGCTTCTCGTGGAAGATGATGCGATGATCGGCGAAGGCGTTCGCACTTCGCTCCGCCAGGACGGTTATGCGGTGGACTGGGTACGAAACGGCCAGCTCGCCGATACGGCATTGATGAACGAGCACTTCGACATCGTTCTGCTCGATCTCGGGCTGCCCGGCAAGGATGGCTTGCAGGTGTTGCGGAGCATGCGGGCACGGAAGAAGAAAACGCCGGTCATCGTAATCACCGCAAGAGACGATGTCGAAGACCGCATCAAGGGCCTCGATGCGGGCGCGGACGACTATGTCATCAAGCCGTTCGACCTCGACGAGCTGTCCGCCCGTATCCGCTCCGGGCTGCGCCGCAGCGCCGGTCATGCCGAACCCGAGATGGAAGTGATGGGCGTACGGCTGAACCCCGCTACCAGGGCGGTATCGCGAAACGGCCAGCCGATCCAGCTTTCGGCACGCGAGTATGCGATCGTCGAAGCGCTGATGCTGCGGCCGGGGCAGATCCTGTCCCGCGCGCAGATCGAGGAAAGAATGTACGGCTGGGGCGACGAGGTCGGCAGCAATACCGTCGAGGTCTATATCCATGCGATCCGGCGCAAGCTCGGGGCGGAATTTATCCAGAACGTGCGCGGCGTCGGCTACTTCATTCCCAAGCAGGACAGCGCATGACGTCGATCCGCGTCAGGCTGTCGGTCTATCTGCTTCTTGCCGCGATGTTCACCGCGATGGTCGTCGGCGTGTTCACCTATCGGCAAACCCTGAAGCAGAACGAGGATCTCTTCGATTACCAGTTGCGCCAGATCGCGCTGTCATTGCGGGACCATGGCTTCGCAGAACGTCCCGCATCCACCTCCGGCGACAGGCCCGATGTGGTCGTGCAAATCTGGACCATGCGGGGCACCATCGCCTACCTGTCCGACCCGAGCAATCCCGTGCCGGACCGGGCAACGCCGGGCTTCACCGATATGGATTCGAAAGGTCGGCGCTGGCGTGTCTATGCACTGGCGGGAGAGGATCGCGTCATCCAGGTGGCGCAACCCTTCGAGCAGCGGCGCGACCTTGCCGCGCGGGCGGCATTGCGCAGCCTGCTGCCGCTGCTGGCCTTCGCGCCTGTGATGGCGATCCTGATCTGGTGGCTGGTCGGGCAATCGCTGTCGACGCTGACCCGCCTGTCGAATGAATTGCGGCAACGCGATGCGGCATCGCTGAGCCAGGTATCCGTCGGTGATGTGCCGGCAGAAATCTCGCCCCTGGTGGCCTCGCTCAACATGCTGCTCGACAAGCTGAAGCGGGCGCTGTCGACCCAGCGCGCATTCGTCGCCGACGCAGCGCATGAGCTGCGTTCGCCGCTTACCGCGTTGAAGCTGCAGCTGCAACTGCTGGAGCGCGCGCCGGACAACGCTCACCGTGCAAGTGCGTTCAGCGAGCTCAACCAGGGTGTCGACCGGGCCACCCACCTGATCGAGCAGCTGCTTGCGGCGGCGCGCACCGATCCCGGCGATACCGCGGTCGCGCGCCTGCCGATCGACCTGGCCGAGCTGCTCCGCCGCGCGATCGGCGATGTGTTCGCCATGGCACAGGCGAAGGCGATCGACATTGAACTCGACGCACCGGAGCAGGCGATCATCGAAGCGGACGCAACGGCGCTGCGCATCCTTGCGCGCAACCTGCTGGACAACGCCATCCGCTACACGCCGCGCGGGGGCAGGGTGCTCCTCTCGATATCGCCATCCGGCGACGGCATGCTGCTCATCGTCGATGATTCCGGCCCCGGCATTCCTGCACCGGAAAGGGAACGCGTGTTTGATCGTTTCTATCGCCGCGAAGTCGATGGACAGACCGGCACCGGCCTCGGCCTGTCCATCGTCAGGAACATCGTCGACCAGCACCGCGGCCGCATCGACCTTGCCGACTCGCCGCTCGGCGGGCTTCGGGTGGTTGTTCTGTTTCGACCGTAACGCCGCCTTGCCCGGCCAATAACAATGCTTTCATGGCAACGCAATCCGTCTTCATGCATTAAGTCTGGTTTAATTTTCGGTCCCTAATCTCACCTCCGTACCGAGTTATCGGCTCATTGATGGGAAAAGGAAATCGACATGAAACTCAAATCACTGACGTTGGCCCTCATCGCTACTGGCGCCATTGCCACTGGAACTGCGAATGCAGTGGGATGGAGCCCGGCGACGTGGTTTAAGCACACCGCCGCATCGGCGGAAAGCGCGTCCGGCGCGTCGGCGCCATCGGCAACCAGCGCATCAGGCGCCCCAATACCGGCGACCGCCGTGCCCAACTATCGCGCCATCGTGGAACAGTACGGCCCGGCGGTGGTCGGCATCCGGACGGAAGGCACTTCCAAAACCGGCAGCAGGGGCATCCCGGAAGGACTTGAAAATCATCCTTTCTTCGAACAATTCGGCGGCATGCCGGGATTCAGGGGACAGATGCCGCGCGGCGACGCGCCGGTACGCGGGCAGGGTTCCGGATTCATCGTCAGCAAGGATGGCCTTATTCTCACCAATGCCCACGTCGTGCAAGGTGCGGATGAAGTCAGTGTCAAGCTGAGCGACCGGCGCGAATACAAGGCCAAGGTGCTTGGCAGCGATCCGGTCACCGACGTCGCGGTACTCAAGATCGATGCGGACAATTTGCCGGTGGTCAATCTAGGTGACCCGGCGAAGCTTGGTGTCGGTGACTACGTTTTGGCCATCGGCTCGCCCTTCGGGTTCGAGCAGAGCGCCACCGCGGGCATCGTCAGCGCGAAGGGCCGCTCGCTGCCGGGCGACGGGCATGTGCCGTTCATCCAGACCGACGTCGCGGTGAATCCCGGCAACTCGGGTGGCCCGCTGTTCGACACCAGCGGTGCGGTCGTGGGCATCAACTCGCAAATCTACAGCCGCACCGGCGGCTACCAGGGCGTGTCGTTCGCCATCCCGATCAACGTCGCCCTGCAGATCAAGGACCAGATCGTATCCACCGGCAAGGTGATCCATCCGCGCCTTGGCGTGACGATCCAGGAACTCAACCAGACGCTGGCGGAATCGTTCAAGCTGAAGCAGCCCGACGGCGCGCTGGTATCGTCCGTCGCCCCGGGTAGCGCAGCGGCCAAGGCCGGCCTGGAGCCGGGCGATGTGATCCTTCGATACAACGGCCGGCCGATCGCCAGCTCGACGGACCTGCCCGCCATGGTCTCGCTCGGAAAGCCCGGCGACAAGGTGTCGCTCGGCGTATGGCGCGGCGGCAAGCAGGTCGAACTATCGACGGTACTTGGCACGGCAACCGACACGCTGGCGTCCGGAGATACTGCGGAGAAAGACCTGCAGCAAGGCCGGCTGGGACTGGCGGTTCGTCCGCTGACGCCAGAGGAGAAGAGCGCGGGCGCCGCCGTTTCCGGCGTGCTGGTGGAGCGCAGCACCGGGCCGGCGGCCAAGGCCGGCATCGAAGCGGGCGACATCATCCTGTCGGTGAACGGCACCCCGGTGAAGTCGGTCGGGGAGCTGAAGTCAATGGTGGAGAAACAGGATAAGCAGCTTGCGATACTGGTGCAGCGGGGGGATACCAAACTCTTCGTTCCGGTCACGGTCGGCTGATCCTGCATTGCACATTGCCGGACAATCGCGGGCAGGGCGATCATCGCCCTGCCCGCGATTGTCCGCCCGTTCGCGTCGTTGCGTTGTCCGCCGGCATGCCGGCCCTTGCCCGCCAGCATTGCAGGAACCACCCTGCCGCCATGGCGTCATAACACAATGACAAACCGCTCCGGCATCTTCCCCACCTTCTTCCTCTCCGGCTTCGAGTGCTCCACCTTCCTGTGGAAGGAAGGACAGCGCCGCGATCTCTGCGAAGAGACACAGCATCGACGCCACGCGCTTGAGGATTACCAAATACTGCGCAGCCTCGGCATCGCAGTCGCTCGCGAAGGCATTCCCTGGCCGATGGTGGATCGCGGCGGCCGTTATGATTTTTCATCCATCGACCCGATGATTGCCGCGATGCGCGAAACCAAGGTGATGCCGATCTGGGACCTGTGCCACTACGGCTATCCCGATGGCCTCGACCCGTTCTCGGAAGAATTCACGCAGCGCTTCGCCGCCTATTGCCGCGCCGCGGCGCAGTACGTATCGGCACGCCTGCCCGGACCGTACTACTTCACGCCCATCAACGAAATCACTTTCTTTGCGTTCAGCGGCGGCGAGTGGGGATGGATCGCGCCGTACCGAAAAACACGCACCGACCGGGAAGCGCTGCGGCTGGCGCTCTGCAAGGCATCCATCGCCGGCGTCAAGGCAATCCGGGAGATACTGCCGGAATCCCGCATGGTGCATGTCGATCCGCTGGTCGAGGTCGTGGCACCGCCGGACCGCCCCGACCTCATCGACGACGCTGCGCGCGAAACCCATGTCGACACCTTCCTGGCCTGGGATATCCTGTACGGCAAGGAACATCCGGAACTCGGCGGCGCACCCGACATCCTTGACATCGTCGGTGCGAACAACTATTCGTTCGGCCAGATGGAGTACCGCGAACAGGGGCCGCATGCGGCACTGGAACCGGGGCATGCGGGCATCGAGCCGTTATGCGTGCTGCTGCAGCGCATCTGGGAACGCTATCGCCGTCCGATGGTCATCGGTGAAACCAGCGGCATGGGCAAGGGGCGTCCCGAATGGCTCCGGGATGTGATGGAAGAATCGCTCGCGGCGGTCAACCAGGGCATGGACCTGCACGGGGTGTGCCTGTTTCCAGCGGTGGACATGCCGGACTGGCATACCGGCGAATGGCTGCACAACGGTATCTGCGACCTTGTCGATGGCGATGGAAGCCTGAAGCGCATTCCGCATCAGCCGTATGTCGATGAACTGCGCCGGTGGCAGAAGGAATTGAACCGCAGTACCGAGCTGGACGACGATCCGTTCAGCGATCCGGTCGAATTGCAGGATGTGATCGATGCGGCGCGCAGGCTGAAGCCGCAGCCCGACCAGAACTGGCATTAGCAGGACGGGTATGGCAATGAATGCAGGAGTGTGGGGATGAAGGCAACCATACGCCCGAGCGTGGCCGGCGCCCGATTGCGTGACAGCGTGCCGCCGCCTTACCGCATGGAAGTGGTGAAGGGCATCAAGGCCGACGGGCAGTACACCGTCATCCTGTGCGCGCATGCGGAACGCGATGTGGTGTCTCCCCCCGAACTCGACCGCGCATTCCGGAGAATGGATGCACCCGCGCCCGACGGCATCATCGTGGTGGGTACAGTCTTCACCGAGGAAGCGAGGAAACTGGCCGAGGAACGCGGTGCGCGAATCGTTGCCTTGCGTAATGCAAAATGGACGGACGAGTCGGCGCGCCAGAGGCAGCTCTGACGCAAGTGCAATGCCGCATCGTCGTGCTATGCCGCTTTAGCTTTGATCATGGTGTCCTGCCCGATCACCACAATCCGAAAAACTTCAATACGGCTGCGATAACGACGATCAGGCCGACGATATAAATGATTTGATTCATGTATTCCCCCTTTTCTTCAACAGTTGTTTGTCATGTGTTTGCGTTGCGATTGCTGTCGCGCTTGTTAGGTAGAGTAAAAGGTTGAAAGTTCGTCAACTTGTTCCTGGTCAATTTACCTGGGATCGTCACGCCGAAAACCAATTCGGCGGAAACAATGCGCTCATGCGGCAGGAAATCCTCGAAAGGCCGGTACGATCGAGCACGGAAGCGTTCACCATGTTTGCCAAAGCGGTACAGGAATTCGAGACGGCTTACCGCAAGGCGATCGCCGCCTGCATGAAGCCGGCGCTGCCGCTCGTCATCTGCACCATCTATAACGGACGCTTTCCCGACCCCGCCTACCAGCAGCGGGTAGGTGTTGCCATCGCTGGATCCGACGATGCCATTATTCGGATTGGCGTGGAGAAGCAACTCAAGACGATCGAGTTGCGCCAGGTATGCACCATGCCCGAGGACTATGCCAATCCCATAGAGCCTTCCAGCGTGGGCGGTGAAAAGATCGCCAGAGCGATCGTGAGGGCGGTGACCGAACCTGCCGGCACGCGCCGCGGCGCACAGGTCGTGGCGGGATGATGAGGCCGACCCGGCGCCATGCGCCGGCTTTTTGCGCTTAATGCAGCATCGGCCCCGATGCCGGTGCAATCTTCTCCTGAGCCATCAATGCCTGATGGATGGAATCGTCGAGCGGCAGTTTTGCTTCCGGCTCCCGCGCGACCGGGCTCACGCCTTCCACCCGCATTCCCTGCTCGTACACCATGCGCGCGCCGAACCATCCCGATACCGCCACGCCCAGCGCCGACAGCGCGGAAAGCGCGAGCGAGCCGCCCTGATGATCCGGCTGGTTCCTGCGGCCCAGCACGTTCACCGCAGTCAACACCAGTGCGGCGCCGTTCAGGCTTGCATGCACGTTGGCAGTGCGCTTGATGTCGGTTTCCGGCTCGATGGTAAGGTAATCCATTGCGCCGGCAATGCCGGCGGCGACACCGCCGGCCAGCCCGCCCACCAAACTATAGTACGCAGCGTTTGCGTAAGACTCTTTACCGGTCGAGCGATACATCGCATCGAGAACGAAGCCGAACGGGATGAGGGCGGCCGGAACGACGATCAGCATCGGATGCAGCGGATGGCCGGCGAGGGTGACTTGGGCATGGCGATCTCCAGTAATCAAATACGGATAGGCGACCTGCACGGTGTAAAAGTTCCCGATATGACAACTCGTTCTTCTTCTCAAGGGACAGAGCCGAGAATGCGCATCAGGCGTACTGCAGCGCAAACCCGCAGTGTCGCGCCGCATCGGATCATGGAGCAGTTCCATCAACCGTGATCGCGATCAACCGACCGGCGGAAGCCTGTTCTCCGCTTGCGCTTCCGCAGGACTCAGGTATCCATCGCCCGGATGTTGTGCGGCGCCTTCGTCGAGGTCGTCGACTGTGTCGTCGCGGTTGGCCAGCTCGGGCGCGATGCGCCGCATCAATTCGTCCGGCACCGATTCGGCGCATGCCTTGACGACGTCATAGAGCGGCAATGACGACGGTTCCCGGCCGGACTCGACTTCCCTTGCAAGCGGCTCGAAACGCTCCCGCGCCAATCCCATCAGGGTTGCGCGCATCCGTGCCGACGACGGATTGGTTTCCGCCGCCTCCGCCAGGCTTGCGTGATCGATGACCGGTACCGCATCCAGGGCGTCACCGGTGGATGCGGTCCTGAAGGGATCGAATCCTGCTTCCAGCAGGAAGGCAAGGAAGCGTTCGTGCAAATCGCTGTGCCGCATGCCATCCAGGGCGAGCGAAGGAAACGACGGACCCGTGCCTTCGTTGTAGGCAAGCGCGCCTCTCTGTGCGAGCGCCTGCAATGCGTCCCAGTCGAACCGTTCCTGATCTTGGTTCCAGGCTTCCTGCATGTCCATGAACTCAGTGATCAGGCGGTTGATTTCGTCAGGATGATGTTGCGCCATGGTGCCTCCCAAATCACGATTGGGCGCACATTCTCCGAAAACGTTCAGTCAGGCTGCGCCTTGTGCCTGCGCCGCCGCGAGTTCGGCATCCTTTGCACGCATCCGCGCAACAGACGGACGGGCGTTGATGCGGTCCGTGTAGGCTTTTATTTCCGGCAGTTCCGGCACCAGCTTGAACATCATGGTCCAGGTCAGCGCCGTTCCCCAAAGCACGTCCGCCGCCGAAAAATTTTCACCGAGCATGTACGGCCCCCTTGCGAGCTGGGCGGCGAGGGTATTCAGAACCGTGTCATAGTCGCCGTAGGGGCTGGTGGAAGCCGGGGCCGGTTCACGCTGCATCGCACGGTCGACGATCGCCGGTTCGAAGCAGGACCCGTAGTACACCATCCACCGCAAGTAAGGGCCGCGCAGCGGATCGCCGATCGCCGGCGCAAGCCCCGCTTGCGGAAAGACGTCCGCCAGATAAAGGAAGATCGCCGCCTGCTCGGTCACCAAAGCACCGCCATGCACGATTGCCGGAACCTTTCCCATCGGATTGATGGCCAGATAAGCCGGCTCGCGATTCTCGCCGGCCTTCATGTTGAGCACTCGCAATTCATAATCGACGCCCAGTTCGTCGAGCAGGATCATTGTTCCTGCCGAGCGGGTGTTGGGGGAATGAAAGAATTGGATTTTATGTTCCGGTGTCATGCCGTGTGCCCCTTCCAGGTCGCAGCAACTTCAGGATATCCTGCGCACTCCTATTCATTCGCGGTCCGTCTGGCGCCTGGCAATTCATCGGCCAGCGCCAGGCGTGCCATCGCCATGATGCCGTCGAAGGATTTGGCCGCGGCAATGAAGCGGCCGTTATGGCAAAACACCGCATCCGCCACGCCAGTTACGGCGGCAAGGTCCGCGTCCCGCAGGCCCGCCCATGCTTCGGGCAGATCCTTGCGCGCTTCGAAGTTCTCGGTGTTCGCCGGCACGGTGTTGATCATGTAGCGCTGTTCGCCGAGGTGATAGCCGATCACGAACAGCACTTTCGGCATCTCCCTGCGCACGACCGTCGACCATGGCATCGCACCATTCTTCAGCAGCAGGAGCCGGCCATCTTCCAGACGCTCCGACTGCCTCACAAGTTCCACGGCGCGCATGCTGCCGACGCGATATGTCACGGCGTTCGCAATGATGTCGGCCATGAAATCCATGGCGCGGCGAAAGCGTTGCAGCCGAAGCGCATCGGCTGCCGCTACGTCGCCTGCCTGCTGCTCGTCGATCCAGGTCGGATTGAAGCCGGACACGACTGCCGACAAGCCATATCCGCCGGGCGCGTTCCGTGCCGCCCCGGTGTCGGCCATGTCGAGATATTGCACAAGGTCGTTGTCGATCGCATAGGCGATATCACGTGCCTGTTCCGGTGAAATGTCGTACCCGGCGTGCGCCCGCGCAACGATTTCCACGCAGCGAGCGCCATGTTCCTTCCACACCAGGCCGGCGCTCGCATACACCACGCCCGACAGACGCGCGCCATCGAATCCTTTCTGGTGATGATCGAAGCGGCCGGATTGCGGGTCCCAGATGCCGCCGACATCTACTGCAAAATCGGCGGCCCGGATTTTTTCCGGATCGCGGGTACGGATCAGGTCGCAGCCGGGAAACACGATGTCAAGCACCGCCACGGCCCAGACATCGTCTGCATGAAATTTTCCAGAGTGGGTAGCAATCAGCATCGTGAACAGAGCAAAAGGTCAGGGTGGCGCCATGCTGGCGAAGGAAGCGGGTTGAGCAGTGCATTGTAGAGCCCGTTGCCGCGCAGACCCTGGCGATGACTAATTCGGATCGTGATCGCCCGCGATGGCATCCGTCCATCTCTTGGTGTCCTTCGGCGTCATGTTGCCGAAGGGGATGACGCGGCCGTCCTTCAATCCCTGTTGATGTATGTCGGTCAGATATTGTTCGCGCGACAGAAGCGTTCCCTGGCAGATATCGATTTCCGGGGGATCGGTATGTACCTCATGCTCCAGGCGTTCGAGAAGATTATCCATGATCCATGTCGGAATCAGGTTACGGTGGGCAGGGTAGATAAACCCGAAGAGAATGAAGTGGCTCAACAGTATCCGCCAATGGGGTTCGAAACGTTCCAGCAGGCGCTGCCAATCCATTTCACCGGCCCGCGTCAGCAGCAGGTGAATGACGTCGGCGCCGTCAAAACGCTCCCTTTCCATGATGAAGGCCTTGGACCAGATCATTTCCTCCACCGGGCAGAACTTCGTCGGAATGCCCATTACCTCCGCATCGGTCGCATGGTCAAACCACGCGTCGTCCACTTCAGCGATCGCGTTGCCCGAACTGAAGATCAGGTCGATGTAGGTATCGCGAAAACGTATCTTGCCAAGCCAGTGCGGAAAGGTAAGTTCGGTTTCGAATCCGGCGGGCAACACCGCCGCGCTGATCCGCTCGTAGTCGCGGCGGCAGATGAAGAGATCGAGGTCCCTGGTTTGCCGATTCACTCCGGTGTAATGGTTGAACGCATACGCACCGCCCACGAGGAACGGCACGCCGGATTCATTCAGGGTTTCCAGCACCCGCCGATAAAAATCCATCGTATCCGGATCGATGTCATGGTCTTGATTCGAAGTGGTCGTTTGCATACCCGCCTTTGTAGAAAGTAATACTCAAAATCAGCAAAACTTATGCCATCGGATCACTGTCAGTATGAAAGAAGCAACAGCAGGTCGCCGATGATCGATTCTGGCATTGGTACCCTATTGCATGTTGTGATTTCCAACAATTGACGCAACGAAGGAGTGCAACGTGTCCTTGCAAGAAAAAATTCGCTTTGCCGCAGTCGGCGACCTGCATTGCACCAAGGAATCGGCCGGCACGCTCCGTTCTTTGTTCGCCCAGGCCAACGAATCCGCTGATGCATTATTGCTGTGCGGCGACCTGACCGACTATGGGTTGCCGGAAGAGACCAATGTTCTCGCCGAAGAGTTGTCGGTCGTCCGGATTCCGATCGTGGCGGTGCTCGGCAACCATGATTTCGAATCGGGCATGCAGGAGGAGGTCAGTCGCATCCTGACCGCTGCGGGGGTAAGGGTGCTCGATGGCGAGGCCTGCGAGGTACATGGCGTCGGCATCGCGGGGGTGAAGGGCTTTGCCGGTGGTTATGGCCGCGGCGCGCTGGGCCCGTGGGGCGAAGGTCCGATCAAGCAATTCGTCAACGAAGCCATACAGGAGGCGCTGAAACTGGAATCCGCGCTGGCGAAACTGCGCACCGCGCAACGCATCGCCTTGCTGCATTATTCCCCGATCGTCGGCACGGTGCAGGGCGAACCGCTCGAAATCTTTCCCTTCCTCGGCACCAGCAGACTGGAAGACCCGCTCATCCGCTACCCGGTATCGGTCGTGTTTCACGGACATGCGCATCGCGGCTATCCGGAAGGAAAGACCGCCAACAATATTCCTGTCTATAACGTCGCCAAACCCTTGCTGCAACGCACCTTCCCCGACCGGCCGCCGTTTCACATTTTTGAGGTGCCGGTTTCATTGGAAGAGCAGATGGAACGGGCACTGTAAACGGGGTTGTAATTTGGTCGTTCCGCCATTGCAAAATCGGTGATGCCGCGATGGCAAACTATCACTTGCGCCCACCCAAACCCATTTGTCCGCTACCGGACCGGATTGCGGTGAGAGTCATGCAAGCTTCGATGCCACCCAGCCCGACTTTGCCCGGCATCCGCGCGAGCGGGGTACGCAATTCATACTCAAGGTCGTCTTCGACGCGTTTCATTCCAATGCCGGAAAGCGCGCTGGGACTCGCTGGTGAAGAGCGAAAACATCCTGCACTGGCGGTACATGCACAGAGGCCGCCGGACCAAGCGCCCGGAGGGCATGAGCCTGGCGTTTCCAGTTAACTCTGTGCGCTACGTCCGACCCAGCCCACCAAGCAGCGATGGCTGCACGATCTCGATCCAATACCCGTCCGGGTCCTTGATGAACGCCACATCCTTCATCTTCCCCTGGTCCGGCCGTTTCACATAGGCGACGTTGTTGTCGTCGAACCAGCGCACCGCGGCGGCAAGGTCCGACACCGAGAAGCAGATATGGCCGAAGCCTTGCGGCTGCGCGTTGCCGTCGTGATACTTGAATCCGGGATCGTTTTCGGTACCCCAGTTGTGCGTCAGCTCCAGGATGCCGCGCTGGCTGAATGTCCATGAGGTCCGCTCGCCTTCGTCCTCGGGAACGGTCTCCCCGTCCGCGAGCCGCGCGAGGAAATACAGCGAAAATTTCATCTCGGGGAAGTCGAGCTTGCGCAACAGGCGCATGCCCATGACCTTCGTATAGAAAGCCAGCGACACCGCCGGGTCCTTCACCCGCAGCATCGAGTGGTTCAATGTGAATCCGTGTGTATCCGCCGGCGGATTTGCCTCCACGCCGGGGTGCATTTCGGTGGTGAATGCCATGAAAATATCCTTGTAATGAAAAAGCTTGCTGCCCGCCGTGCGGGCGCTTCGCTTACTTGCCTGATGCGCCAATCTCGTCCAATCGTTTCGCCTGGCGTCTTGTGAGCCGGTCAATATCGGCCAGGTCTGCGGCCGACAGCTTCGGTCCCGGCTTGCGCACCATGGCCGAGGCGATCGCGCCGCGTTCCTTCAGCAGGTGCTTGCGTACCGCAAGCCCGATGCCGGCTTGCTGCTCATAGCGGGCAAGCGGCAGATAGGCGTCGAAAATATCGTGGGCTTTCTCAATGTCGCCGGCGACATGCGCCTTGCACACGTCCACCATCATTTCGGGATAGGCGAAACCGGTCATCGCGCCGTCGGCGCCGCGCGTCAGTTCTTCCGGCAGGAACAGGCCGCCGCCGTTGCCGGTCAGGATCGACACCCGCCGCACATCGCCGCGCGCGCTCGCCGCGCGGATAGCCGACAGCTTCGCCAGTCCGGGGCTGTCCTCGTGCTTGAGCATCACGCAACCGGGCGAGTTCCGGATGATATTCAGTTCCACCGCCGCCGACATCTGCACGCCGGTGGAAACCGGATGATCTTGCAGCACCCACGGCACATCGGCACCCAGTGTTTCGTTCACCATGTCGAAGTAGGCAAGGATCTGGTCGTCGGTGCGGACGGACGAGGCTGGCGCGATCATCACGCCCGACGCGCCCATGTCCATCACGCTCCTGGTCAATTCCTGCATTGAGGCGAATCCGGCCGAGGACGCGCCGACGACCACCGGCACCTGCCCGTCCACACGCCGCAGCACCTGGCGGGTGAACGCGCGCGATTCTTCCGCGGTCAGTTTCGTCGCTTCGCCGAGAATGCCGAGGATCGTCAACCCGGTAGCGCCCCGGTCCAGGTAGAAATCGACCATGCGGTCGGTGCTGTCGAGATCGAGCGCACCGCTGTCGGTGAATGGCGTGACGGCGATCAGGTAAACCCCTTTGGCGCTGGCATCAAGTGTGTTCATCGGCATCTCTCTTAGTCGGTAGGGTCGGGTATGGACCCGCAAGGCGGGGTTGGGTTCTGTAGCCACCTGGGGACAGGATGGCATCGGCAGCCAGTTTACTGCCGAACGCGAAATCCGGCTTGATGCGGGGTTGCTGCAGTTCCGCCGGCTGTTCCGGGGCGCCATGTGCTGTCGGTCCCGGCTCGGGTGGAAGAATTCCGTTTTCGCTTGGCGTGGAAATCAGCGTTCGTGATAACCTACGTTTCACTCCGGAAATACGGTTTATCCGACTCACCTATGTTGGCTAGAGATTGATATGCTGGGCGCGAAACAGACTTTGCTTATCGCAGCATTGCTATGCTTTGTCATGTTTCTCGTGCTGTATTCCGCAAAAGAGAACAGGGTTCGCGGCATCAATGAACTGCTCCTGGCCAACGTGCTCGGTCTCTGTGCATACGTCATGTATGCATTCGGCAAGGAACTCCCGGAAATTTTTGCGTATGAAGGCGCAAACACGCTGTACGCCGCGTCGTCGATGGCGGCCCTGATCGGCTATCGCCGCCTCTTCGGCCGCCCGGCTTCCATCCCCATCGCCTCCGCATCGGTCGCCTTGCTGACAGTGTTGATCGCCATTTTCCATTTCGGCTTCGACTCGTTTGCCTGGAGGACCTTCGTCGTATCGGTCTTTCAGTCGGCGGTAGCGATGGCGATCGCCCAGACGATTATCGCCGCCAGGGGCGAATGGAAATCTTCCCGCTACCCGCTGGGATTCGTGCTCGCCATGTGCACCATCATCGGCATGGGCCACCTGTATCGCGCCGCGCGGCAATTCCTGAGCGCCGATGCGCCCAAATCGTTACTGGAGCCGAACGGCTGGAATCTGTTCTTCTTCGCCGTCGGGGCATTCGCATTGCCGGTGCTGACGCTCGGCGGCCTGCTGCTTGCCCATCGCGCCGTGGTCGCGCATGCGCAGCATGCGGCCAGCCGCGACTTTCTGACCGGCGCCTGGTCCCGGCGCGCTTTCCATGACATCAGCGACCGCGAGATCGCACGTGCCGAACGTACGCAACGAACCCTTTCGCTGTTGCTGATCGATATCGACAATCTCAAAAGCATCAATGACAAATTCGGGCATGCCGCCGGCGACGATGCGTTGAGCAACTTTGTGCGCAGGACCAACGGCGGCTTGCGCGCCATCGACTCGCTTGCGCGCATCGGCGGTGACGAGTTCGCCGTCCTGATGCCGGAAACCGACCTGTCGAGCGCCGTAATCGCCGCCGAGCGTCTGCAGCGGCAAAATGCCGACCCTGATGCGTCTGCACCGGAGCCGGCGACCTGCAGCATCGGCATCGCCACATTCCGGGAAGGCGATACCCTGGAATCCCTGCTGACCCGCGCCGACGAAGCGCTGTACAAGGCGAAGGCCATGGGACGAAATCGGGCCGTCGTGGAAGGCTCCGCCTCGATCGTATTGCATGAGCAGGTAAAGACTGCTTGACCGCCGACTCGGCATGGATGCACGTCAGCACATCCGCGCAGATCCAGAACTAATCTTCCTGCAGACCGTCAACAAGTAACAGAAACATAACTTGATGGTTGCTGCGACCGCCAAACGGCGTGCGGACGGCGGGTTCACGGCGGCACCATCAGACGCAAAGGGCGGACCATGTTTTTCTTCTTTTCCAGCAAGCTGGGTTGCCTCGGATCGATCGTCGTCTCGCTGGTGCTGACGCTGCTTCTGCTCCTGCTTTTCGGCGTGATCTGACCTGCCGCGGCGGTATGCGCCTCGATGCACCTCGACGCCCCCCAGGTCATTCGGCGGCGCGTCGCACAAGGAAGTAGTTGACATCATCACTCTCGGCGGCGCGTGGCGTAATCACCGTCTGCAATGCGTCGATGTTCAGCTGATGCGCGTCGCTCACCGAAGCGCGATATTGTTCGATGTCTTCGCGTTCGGCTTCGTTCGGGCCCGGCATTTCCACCAGCTTGCCGGCCGGCTGTGCAAGATGGACTGCCGCGACCTCTGGCTCGAAACCCTCCGCGAAGGCGTGATGCCCGGAAGCGAGGTGGGCAAATGCATTGGCGATCCCGTATTGACTCGACACATACAGGCCCGGACCGGCCAGCGAGCTGCCGCCGGTGTTTTCTCCGGCGCGGCTGAAATCGACGCCGTGCGCCGCCATCCCGTCAAAGCTTTTCTTCGTTGCGCCGTGGTAGCCGACCAGGCGTGTATCGCTGCCTTCGGGCAGGGCATCAACCACGGTGATTTTGTCCCGCATCTGTATTTGCTGCGCGGCAGGCGCTTCTTGTGCCGCCCTGGAGCCCAGCGGGGTCATGCGCGGAACCAGGTGCAGGAAGCGTCCGCGATCACGTCTTCCCGGTGCGTGATCCCCAAGTGGAACCGTATGCGATGGCGACGTTGGCGTGATGCGGCCGCGATCATGGATGACTGCCGGCAAGGCCGCACGCGCCGCTTGTCGGGAAAGGGGAATGAGCGCGGCGGTCTGGCCGCCGGATAGTCTGGAGAACATGGCGTCTGCAAATGGGGTAGAGGGAATGATTCCGGACATCGTGCGTGCAGCCTGATGAGATGTCCGGTGCGACCCGCATGCCGGTCGGGGCCAGGACCAGCATGGGTGGCTATTGCGCGGCGAAAGTTCCGGCGCCGGACAGCGTGATTCTGGAAGAGGGGTTGTGAAAGGCAGGCGCTGCGACGATGTTCAGCCGCCCAGCACCGTCACCACCACGCGACGCACTTGCGGGTCGGTGCGGTGTTCCCAAAGGAAAATGCCTTGCCATGTTCCGAGCAGCAGACGTCCCCTGCCGATGGGAATGGTGAGTCCTGTGTCGGTCAGGACGCTGCGTGCATGCGCGGCCATGTCATCCGGGCCTTCCAGGTCATGGCGGTAGGCCGGGTCGCCGTCCGGCGCAAGGCGTCCGAGGACGGTGTCGAGATCCCGCCGCACATCGGGGTCGGCGTTCTCCGTAATCGTCAGCGAACAGCTGGTGTGCTGCACGAACACATGGGCCAGGCCGGTCTGCACACCGGATTGGGCGACCGCCCCTGCCACCGCGTCGGTAATGTTGCGCGTCCCGCGGCCGGGCGTCCGGAATTCCAGGGTCGATTGGTGGCTCATACAGAAGTTGTCATGAGATGCGGTCCATGTGGAGCAATGCGCGGCAACCGGGCTATGCCGTCGTCAGCCGGCCGGCTTGTGCCCCATGGCCTCGCCCATGCGGATGGTGCGCGTCGCCGTCCACTCCGGATTGAACTCCATCACGCCGCGCGGAAACAGCATCACGACGGTGGAGCCGAGCAGGAAGCGCCCCATCTCCTCGCCTTTTTTCAGCACGATATCCTTGTCGTGATACTGCCACTCCCGCACCGTGCCGGCCCGCGATGCATTCACCACGCCATGCCAGACCGTGGCCATGCTGCCGACGATCGTCGCCCCCACCAGCACCAGCACGAAGGGACCATGCAAGGATTCGAAGACGCAGACCACGCGCTCATTGCGCGCGAACAGTCCCGGGACACCGCGGGCGGTGACGGGATTGACGGAGAACAGCGCGCCCGGCACGTAGATCATCCGCGTCAGCTTTGCGTCGCAGGGCATGTGGATGCGATGATAGTCGCGCGGACTGAGGTACAGCGTGGCGAAAGTGCCGTGATCGAACTGCGCCGCCAGCACGCTGTCGCCGCCGACCAGCGCGGTGGTGGAATAGCGGTGGCCTTTTGCCTGGAAGATCTGGTCGTGCTCGATGGTGCCGAATTGGCTAATTGCCCCGTCGACCGGGCAGACGAAGTCGCGGTCGGCCAGCGGGCGGGCGCCTTCACGCAATGCGCGGGTGAAAAAGTCGTTGAAGCTCTGGTAACTGGCCAGGTCGGGATTGTGTGCCTCATCCATGTTGACGCCATACTTCTGCACGAACCAGCGGATCAGATGCGGCGTAAATCGTCCGCCTTGCCCGCTGGCGATGCGGCCTGCAAGACGGGTAAGCGCCTGCTTCGGCAATAGGTATTGGTGCAATACGGAAAAACGGGACACGTTGGCACTCGCGAAAATGAGGTGTCCCGATTATAGCTTCATGCGTTCGAAGTCCGATGCGGCAGGGCGGGGATTGCCGCAGGTATATCATGTCGGGCATTGCCGGCAACATCCGGAAGGTACGGGTTCATCCGGTTTCCCCGCAAGCTTCCGAACGCCGCCCGTACAGCGGCTGTCTGCTTCAAATTTTTTTCAATCCATTTCCGGAGGGTTTTGAATGGACATGACTGTCCTTGTGATTGTGCTGGGCGCCGTGGTCGCCGGCTTCGTGCAGGGGTTGTCCGGCTTCGCCTTCGGGCTTGTCGCCATGTCGTTCTGGGCATGGGTGGTGGATCCGAAGCTGGCGGCGGCATTGGCGGTATTCGGCGCGCTGACCGGGCAGGTGATCGCCGCCGTGACCGTGCGGCGCGGCCTCAACATGCAAACCCTGCTGCCCTTCATCGCCGGAGGATTGGCCGGCGTGCCGATCGGCGTCTATGTGCTTCCCCATCTGAACATCGACCTGTTCAAGGCTTGTCTCGGGACCTTGCTGGTGGTCTGGTGCCCGGTCATGCTGGTGGCCCACCGCCTGCCCCGGATCCGTGCCGGCGGACGCGCCGCAGACGGCATGGCCGGCATCATCGGCGGAATCATGGGCGGAATCGGCGGCTTCGCCGGCGCGATCCCCACGCTCTGGTGCACGCTGCGCGGCATGGAGAAGGACACGCAACGTTCCGTGATCCAGAACTTCAATCTCGCCACGCTCTCCGTCACGATGGCGACCTACCTGTTCACCGGGGTGATCAACCGCGACATGCTGCCGATGTTCGCCATCGTCGCGCCGGCCATCCTCATTCCATCGCTGCTCGGCGCTCGGCTGTACATCGGCATCTCCGAAGCGAATTTCCGCAAGCTCGTCCTCAGCCTGCTGACCGCATCGGGTATCGCCTTGCTCGCATCCTCGCTGCCCAAACTGCTGGCCTGAAGCGCTTTGTTTGCCCCTTACCCGCCGTGCGATGCATAAGGCCGCACATCCACCGGCTGGCCATCGGTATCGAAACGCATCGCCAGCGATAGCGATTTCACTCCCAACGTCGCCAGCGCGTCATGCACATCGTCCGCCTCGGCCTGCAGGTCGCGCGCCACTGCGATCGGCTTGTCCGACGACACGATGAGCGCGCCATCCGCCTCCGCGTACAGGTTCACCCGCAGCACCATGCCGTCGTCGATATCGGTCGGGCCGATGATGGCTTTCGTCGCGTCCGGTGAAATCCCGCTTTCACCCAGCGCCTGGTGCAGCTCGGACATCATCTGCAGCATGTAGTACTCGCTCAGAGCGGTCGCCCTGCCGCCATGGAACAGATCTTGGTAAAGAAAATCGATCTCCACCTCGCGGCCGTCCGTCACCAGGCAGCGCTTGACCAATGGTGCGTTATCCGCGGCCCACTGGCGGAAACGCGCTGCGCCCGTGTCGAAGTAGCGGTCGGCCGCCGCTTCCTTTTCCGGCACCTTGTAAAACGGATCCTCCAGCGTCTTGATCGCAAATCCGAGCAGGAAGCGCAATTCCACCGCGCTGTCGTCCGGCGCGAACTCATTGGCCGGCCAGCCGCTCATGCTGCGCGCGATTGCCGGGGCCGCCGTCGCCTTCCTGCGGGCGACCGAATCATAGGCTTCCTGCACCATCTCGTTCAACTGGCTGTAGCCGATGCGGTCGATCTCGTTCAGATGAAAGGCATGGCTCACCAGTACGACATTCGCCTTCTTGCTCTCGAGCTCCCCTTTCTGGAAGCTGTCGCGCAGCCGTTCGAAAGCCTCTTCGTCCTGGAAACACTGCTCGATGCGCAAGCCGCCGACGGTATGCACGAACATCGGAACGACAAAGGCATTGACCTCAAGTGCCGGTTCCTCCTCGCGACGGATCACGATCGTCCCCGACAGCTCCTCGAGGTTCGCTTTCAGGAGATCGAAGGCATAACCGTCTTCTTCGTAGGTGCGTTCGAGCGCCTCGTTCAATGCACCGTCCTTCTTCTGGCGCAGGCACTTCCGGATGAGCTTGTCGAAGTCGCTTTTCTTCTTCTTCAGGTCATCCGGCAAAGTCGCATACGCATCCAGGTCTTTGAGATCGATCGCCAGTTCGACCAGGTTGTGCGCCACGGCATCATCCGTCAGCTCGGCGGCAGGAGCGGATTTCGAAGGACTGGACGGCTTGGGTTTTTTCATGATGGGATGCTCAAAGAGTAGGGTGCGCCCTGCGCACCGGATCGACGAAGGGGAATGCGCAAGTATACCGGGGGACGCAAACACCATGGCGCTGGCGCGGGCATTGCGTTCATTCCATGAAGCGATCATCCATGCCCGCCATGCATGCGCTTCACAGGCTGGAACTGAATTCCGCCGCTGCCTTTGCCGCCCACAAGGCCTGGTTATAGCTCGGGTACGGCTCATCGTAGGTATCGCTCGCGCCATCCTCGCCGACGAAATGCACCCACCAGCCGCCTTTCTCCTCAACAAGGGCAATATCATCCGGCTTGCAGTGAGCGGCAATGGATTCGCCGGAAGTGAGCGTGACGATGTTGGTGCGGCGGTGAGTGATGGTCGTTGGCATGGTGTATGAATGGCGTTATCTCATTAATTGTGAAATGGAGGTGGTGCTGCGATCCCGCGTCCTTCATTGCATCGTCGTGTAACTTCCAGGGTAATAGGACCGACGTGATGCTAAACCATTCCTTTGCAAATGGACTTGGTCGAGTGGTGAATAGGCTCGTAGTGGACAAAATCAATGCTTTTATGGAACAAGGTGCGATCCTTCATTGCATCCATAAAACCACAGTTCCTTCCTTTTTAATCAATATTTCCTGCAATCATCTGCCGGTCCAAGTCTATGCCATAGACATGGTATTTCTATCTTGCAATTTTTGCGGTTAAATGACGCACAGCACCGAAAGCGTTTCAAGTGGGAATTTGCATGCCATCACAACATGGGAAAAAATGAATAATTCAAAAAACGCCGCAGCGATCGCCATCGCCGTGGCCGCATTACTTAGTGGATGTGCATCGATCGTCAATGGCAACAATCAGGTGATTTCAGTTGACGCTCGCCATAAAGGCCAACAGGTAGCGGATGCTTCTTGTGAACTCAATAATGGCAAAGGCACATTTTTCGTGAAGGCGCCTGGCACAGTTACCGTTCTACGGGCATATGACGACCTAAACGTGAAGTGCGTCAAAGAAGGACAGCTTTCGGGTCTGGCATCGGTAAAGTCGAGCACCAAACCAATGGCATTTGGGAACATCATTTTTGGCGGAGTCATCGGCGCGGCAATCGATGCGGGCTCCGGCGCCGCTTATGATTACCCCACCCTCATTACCGTCATCATGGAAGAGGCTGCAGCACTGCCTCCAGCGGCAACCGCGCCATTGACTGTCGCCGCGCCCGCCGCGCAGAACTAACGGACCTCGTAAGACCAACAAGAACAAACCGGGCCGCGAGCTTGCAATGAGGTCTTTCATGATCACATGCCCGGTCACTTCCACAACTCAAACCAATAAAGGGATCATCATGTTTACACGCGTGCTTTGCAACGCTGCCATCGCGGCCGCCGTCGTATTGTCGGTCGGATGCGCATCTGTACAAATGGCCAGTCCGGAAAAAGACGCCGCGGCCAAGAGCTTCGCCGTCAAAGCAGACAAAGCCAACATCTATGTCTATCGCAACGAGACGATGGGGGCTGCGGTGAAGATGCCGGTAGCATTGAACGGCAAGCTCATCGGCGATACCGCGGCAAATACCTACATCAAGCTGGAAGTGCCTCCCGGCGAACACACAATCGTATCCAAGACGGAGAACGACTCCGTTCTGCCACTCAAAGCAGTCGCCGGCAAAAATTATTTTGTCTGGCAGGAAGTGAAGATGGGCATGTTCGCTGCGCGCTCCGCATTGCAACTCGTCGACGAGTCGACAGGAAAAGCCGGCGTGCAGGAGTGCAAGCTGATTCAGGAGTCGTATTAATCCCGTCCATCCACCGGGCCTCGCTAAATGTTAGTGCGAAAGCCATCGATGACAGGTTGCGCATTCCGCGACATGCGGGATTGCGGAATCCGCTCCCGGTGGTTTTTTCCGTTTTTCCAGAGAACGAGGCCAGATCCCACTTTATAGTTTGCTCATGCGATGTTGTGTCTTTCGCGTGAAAGTTAAGACAGGGTCTTCATGGGACCAAGCTCCTTGCAGAAATGCGCTAGATATACAAGTGAGTAACCTGACGCATCTCTGGGCCCTCGCCGCCGCTTGCCTTTCAGTGGCGAAGCCGGGGGCAGGGACGATGAACTGTTAATGATGAAATTCGTATGAGTTCGCTTGCGGCTACTTGCGATAGACGCACCGAAATCCAACATACACCGCATAAAAATCCGCCGGCTTGAACTGCATGCCCTCGGCTTTCATCTTCGCGGCGTCATACCACCATGATCCGCCTGCCGTGAGTCTCTCGCCGCCGCTGGCATCGGCCAGCCATTCCCACACATTCGCGCCCATGTCGTGCAGGCCGTTCACGCCGGGCCGGGTGCGTCCTGCCGGAGCGTGCCGCTCCCAGCCATCCGCCGCACCCGTGACATTCGCGCCGTCCGGTGTGTCGCCGGTGGGATAGGGATAGGTACGCTTGCTGACGAATGGCGCAGGAGGCGAAGCGCGCGCTTCGGTGTAAGCCGCTGCGCGCCATTGCGTCTGCGTCGGCAGGCCGCCGCCAGCGTCTTCACAATAGGTTTTCGCTTCATGCCAGCTCAGATGCACAGCCGGTTCATCATTGGCGGCGGACTTGCCATAGGGTGTCCTGTAGGTCCAGCCTGGACGGCGCTCCCATCCGGCGCCGTATTCGAAGCCGCCGCCCTCCCGTTCGGCGGTGGTCGTCATGCGGCGTCGTTCCGCGAACCGTGCGAACTGGCCAACCGTCACCTCGATGGCATCAATCATGAAAGGGCCGATGTCGATGCGCTTTCCGATGACTGAACCTGCCGCATCCGGAGCAGCGGATGTTGCTGGGGCGGATAATGCCAATGCGGCGGCAATGCAGGCGGCGCTACGCAAGCTCATTTCTTTTTCTCCGGACGCTTATCAGGGGACCTCCATCGATGCGCGACACAGCCGTACGCGCGGGAGGCGGGTCTGGCAATCATACCCATGTTGCGCCGAGGGACGCGCCGCGGCCGGCGAAGCGCAGCTAGCGTGCTTGCCTGCTAAAGATGATGCTTGATCGACGCCGGCATCCATTCCTTGATGTCTTCGAACCTGCATCGGCGCTCATCATCGGTAATGGCAATGAACGACCACTCCGGGACACTCCACCTCACCTTCCGTTTTTCACCATTTTTAAAAAGCACGACACAGGATTCGCCATCCTTCAGGTGAGAAAGGGCACTATCTTCTCTCATGGTATTTCCTCGATATGGGCATCCCGGCGGCACGGGATGCATGACATCATTCTAAAAATATACGAACAGAAAATTGCCGGTTTGCAGCATGGCGCTGATGACCGTTACATCGCATAGATGTGGGATCGCCAAAATCGTTCGGCATGACCGCGTGTCGGTCCCGCACGCATCACCTGGTGAGAGAGAAGATGATGACTATCAATAGATCGACAAGATTCAAGCCAGCCGCCTTCGCCCTCTGTGCGATGTGCCTGGTCGCCTGCGGCAGCGGTTCTTCAGGCGCCGCAATGCAGACGGCAGCATCAGCCGCACCTGCCAGGACCGAGGCGCAGATCAGCGCGGAGATGCAAACCGTCTGGATCTCGTTCGCTCAGCACCTGTTCAATGGTGATGCCACCGGCGATTGAACTTGCCGCAGGGCGGTGTCAGGGAAGGTGGATTGCAGGTGCGTGGCAGATCTGCGTAATGGAAAGTTGTGAGAAAGCTGTGGCATCGAAGCAGGAAAGTTAGCGAGCCGGTCGCGGCAGGAAAGGAGCGGATGACGATCTTGCGCATCGCGTCCATCTCTCCATCAAGTCGTCTTACCTTTCCGGCCCGTCGCCACCACCGATATAGCGCGGGTCGCGCGACACATACGCATGCACGGGCTGGCTCAGCAAGCCCGGGGGCGCAACAGCATTCAGGCTGAATGAATTGATCGACAACGCATTGTTGAAGCTCCAGCCAAATTCCTTGCCCCCGGCGACGAATCGGATAATCTCGCCGCCTTCCACGTTCACATGCCTGGTGTCGGGTCCAATCACAATGGTGCGTTGCGCGGCTGATGGGGGAGCCGGTTCACCGTAGAGCTCAACTGGGGCACGGGTGGCGCATCCGATGAGTGCCAAAGTGGCAGCGAATAGTGGAAAGTGTGAGAAAAGGTTCATGGTCGTAACTCGATCAATGCCGGCAGAATGCAAAATGCCGCACTGCGAATGATTGTTAACGGAAATATGACATCCTTGTATGACGGAAGTTTTAGTTCTCTGCCAAAGATTGAAGTGTTGCGGAGAACAAGACAATACGGCGATATGTACTTTTGATTCATCACTCCGACCCCAAAGCCGCCGTTCCTTTGACGTTCCTCTTGCCGTATGGATAATCTCGATTACCGAGAGGATGCTGCGCCCCGGTACAATCTCCCGCACAAAATTTCACAAGGGATGGGTCATGCTGAACGGCTTATGGCTGGGCTTTTTCGTGGTTGCCGCCGTGAGCGCGTTCGCGCGCTGGCTCATCGGCGGCGATGCCGGCGTATTCAGCGCCATGGTGGAAAGCCTGTTCACGATGGCGAGGCTGTCGGTGGATGTGATGATCCTGCTATTCGGCACGCTGACCCTGTGGCTGGGATTTTTGCGCATCGCTGAAAAAGCCGGCCTGGTCGATATCCTGGCACGCTGGCTCACGCCGCTGTTCCGCCGGCTGATGCCGGAGGTGCCCGCCGGTCATCCGGCGCTTGGCCTGATCACCCTGAACTTCACCGCCAACGGCCTCGGCCTCGACAATGCCGCCACGCCTATCGGCATCAAGGCGATGCGTGCGCTGCAGGAGCTCAATCCCAAACCGGATACGGCCAGCAATGCACAAATCCTGTTCCTGGTGCTCAACGCCTCGTCGCTGACGCTGCTGCCGGTGTCGATTTTCATGTACCGCCTGCAGCAAGGCGCGGCCGATCCTACCCTGGTGTTCCTGCCTATTCTGATCGCCACCAGCGCATCGACCCTGGCCGGCTTCCTGTCGGTCGCGGCGGTGCAGCGGCTGAAGCTGTGGGACCCGGTCGTGCTGGCATGGATCGCCGGCATCGGACTGGCGCTCGGCGCGCTGATGGCCACGCTCGCCGGCCTGTCGGCGGCGGCGCTGGCTGCCCTATCCTCGCTGCTGGGCAGCCTCGTGTTGTTCGGCCTGATCCTGCTGTTTCTCCTGTACGGGGCGATGCGGCGGGTACCGGTGTATGAAAGCTTCGTCGAAGGCGCCAGGGAGGGTTTCGAGGTTGCGAAGAACCTCTTGCCCTACCTCGTCGCGATGCTGTGCGCCGTTGGTGTGCTGCGCGCGTCCGGCGCGCTGGATGCGCTCTTGAGCGGTATCCGCGCTCTTGTGGAAACGGCAGGTTGGGACAGCCGCTTTGTCGATGCACTCCCCACCGCCCTGGTCAAGCCGTTTTCCGGCAGCGCCGCACGCGCCATGCTGATCGAATTGATGAAGACGTCCGGCGTCGACAGTTTCCCTGCACTGGTGGCCGCAACGGTACAGGGCAGCACCGAAACCACGTTCTATGTGCTGGCCGTCTATTTCGGCGCGGTCGGCATTCAGCGGGCGCGCCATGCCGTCGGCTGTGCGCTGTTGGCGGATGCGGCGGGAGTGCTGGCGTCGATCGGGGTATGCTATTGGTTTTTTGGGTAATCACAGTAGGGTGCGCTTCGCGCACCGGCACACCACTCATTCTCCACCAACCGCCACGTCACCTGAATTCGCTACGGCCAATCCCCAATCCATTGGATAAACGCCCTCGCGCACAAACCGGTGAAAGGTCGAATATGGCCAATCCCCGCTACGCGCAACAAGGCCGTGTTTGACCGGGTTCCAATGGACGTATTCCACATGCCGGGCGAAATCGGCGTCATCGCGAATGTTCATTGACGTAATTTTGCTAAAAAGACGGAATTCAATCGCTCATGGCGAAGAGGCAATAGTGACCATTGATGAGATCGATGGTTTAGTAGATGGTACGACCAGTTTGATGCGGGCTTTCAAAAACGAAGTTGAAAACAAAATTTACCAAAAAGCCTATCTGGCTACTTAAATACTTCAGGACGGTTTCTTAACTCTTTATAAGCAGTTCGTGACTGGAATATTTTTTGTAGCTCGTCGGGTAACTTATCGTTGCAGGACTTCGTCTCGATGCGAGAGCTTGTTACTTTCCCCACGAATCCTTCAAGGTCACTGCCCGATTAAACACCGGTTTCCCTGGTGTCGAATCCACCCGGTCTGCCACAAAGTATCCATGCCGCTCAAACTGGAACTTGTCATCCGGCAGCGCAGCGCGCATGCCGTGTTCGAGATATGCGGTGATCACTTCCTTCGATGTTGGATTCAGCACCTGCTTGAAATCCTTACCGCCGGCATCAGGGTTCGGGTCGGTGAACAGGCGGTCATACAAGCGCACTTCCGCTTCGAGCGAATGCTGTGCGCTGACCCAGTGGATCGTTCCCTTGACCTTGTAGTTGTTCGCGCCGTCGGTGCCGCTCTTGGAGTCGGCGAAATAGTTGCAGTGCACCGCGACGACCTTGCCGCTGTCGTCCTTGTCGCAGCCGGTGCATTCCACGACGTAACCGTATTTGAGACGCACCTTGTTGCCGGGGAAGAGGCGGAAGTAGCCCTTGCTCGGCGTCTCCATGAAGTCTTCTTCCTCGATCCACAGTTCCCGCGTGATGGGGAAGCTGCGCTGCCCGCGTTCCGGATGGTGCGGGTGAACCGGAGCGCTGCAGTCGTCGGAGAGGTTCTCCGGGAAATTGTCGATGATGAGCTTGAGCGGGCGCAGGACGGCGATGGCGCGGGCGGCCTTGTCATCGAGGTCGTCGCGCAGCGCGCCTTCGAGCGTGCCCATGTCGATCCAGCTGTCGGACTTCGCGACGCCGGCGCGTTCGCAGAAGAGGCGGATGGATTCCGGCGTATAGCCGCGGCGGCGCAAGCCCACAATCGTGGAGTTGCGCGGATCGTCCCAGCCGTCGATGATGTTTTCTTCGATGAGCTCCCGCAACTTGCGCTTGCTGGTCACGGAGTAGGTCAGGTTGAGGCGGGCAAATTCGGTTTGCTCCGGCAGCGGGCGCTGGAAGAAGCCGCCTTCGGCGAGACGCTCGAGCACCCAGTCATAGAACGGCCTGTGGTCCATGAATTCCAGCGTGCAGAAGGAGTGGCTGACCTGCTCGATCGCGTCTTCAATCGGATGCGCGTAGTCGTACATCGGATAAATGCACCATTTATCGCCGGTGCGGTGGTGGTGCGCATGGCGGATGCGGTAGATCGCCGGGTCGCGCAGGTTCATGTTGGGCGAAGCCATGTCGATCTTTGCGCGCAGGATGTGTTCGCCGTCCTTGAAGTCGCCGGCCTTCATGCGTCGGAAGAGGTCGAGCGATTCCGCGGCGGCACGGTCGCGGAAGGGCGAGTTCTTGCCGGGTTCACCGAAGTTGCCGCGGTTCTTGGCCATGTCTTCCGCGCTTTGGCTGTCAACATACGCGTGGCCGGCGGTGATCAGGTATTCCGCCATTTCGTAGAGCTTGTCGAAGTAGTCGCTGGCGAAGTAGAGATGCTCGCCAGTGTCGTCCTTCCAGTCGAATCCGAGCCATTTCACGCTGTCGAGGATGGTGTCGACGTATTCCTGTTCTTCCTTGGTCGGGTTGGTATCGTCGAAGCGCATGTTGCAGCGGCCGCCGAAATCGCGGGCCATGCCGAAGTTGAGGCAGATGGATTTGGCGTGGCCGATGTGGAGGTAACCGTTCGGCTCCGGTGGAAAGCGGGTGATGATCGGCGGCAGCGGCCGGCCCATGCTGTCCTTGCGGTTGGCGTATTTGCCCGAAGCGATATCGGCGTCGATGAGGTTGCGCAGGAAATTCGCAGCCGGCGCATTGTCTGCCGGAGCGGCGGGGGTTTTCGGGTTGGTGCTCATGGATGGGCTTTTCAGAATGCGGTGGGGATAATCGGGTAGCGGGCATTTTACCGTAGCAGGGGTGGGGCAGGGCGGCAGGGCAATGCCGTGCAGGAATGGG